>RFZH01000100.1 GCA_009920815.1 Paracoccaceae bacterium | reverse complement strand
TTTGTATTGCTTTTTGATGAATATTACACTGATTTATATCGAATGACCGAGGCCGAGCGCTGGATGGCGCGTGCACAGCGTTTTGTTTTTATGGGCACGTCGTTCAGTGTAAATATTACGAATATAGCATTACGATTTGCCCTAACAAACGAAGCTGAAATTGACGTGGTCGACCCCAATCCTATTGATCTTGGGCTTGAGCATGTCGAATATCACCGCATGTCTGCACAAGATTATGTTGCGATGATGATCGGTAACGCATAAATTTGGCGGCAACAGGTGTAGGCACCAAGTTGTTGCGCGCCCATGGCAAAATCAATCTGTGTTAAGGCCTTCTTTTCGGCCTGCTGTCATCAATGTGTATCCCAGATAAAACCCGGTCAGGGCCATTGGTGATTGCGCCAATATAACAATTTGCCAGCCACCTTCGACGACGGCGCGAACGTTGATTGCAGTCAGCAACATGGTGATAATTGTTGTTGCCAAAAACAGCACCAAAGCAAAGCTTTGCTTATCACTCATTTTCTTAACGGCGGCGGTGTCATGTGACATGGTGGTCTCCTTAGATTTCAAAAATCATATATAATTTTTTGAATGTTTGGTCAAGTACTTAATCGCTTTGCGGCAATCGCAGTGAATTGATTGAAAAGATCTCTGGACGGAACCCAAGTCGCCAGTTAACAGTTATGCAAAAACAGGGGAATAAAATGTCTGAACATGGGTATCAAAGTGGCCGCCTTAACCTGCCATTCGTTGGAATTTCGACTTTTGGCAAGCGACCTTATGTCGACAATTGGGAGTCGATTGATGCCGACGTTGCGATCTTAGGTGCGCCATTTGATGCAGGCACACAATGGCGCTCGGGCGCACGTTTTGGTCCGCGCGGTGTTCGCGAGGCATCGACCTTGTTTTCCTTTGGCCATGCGGGGGCCTATGACCACGAAGATGATGCAACATACCTGCCAGGGGATGTTCGGATTGTTGATATCGGGGATGCCGATATTGTCCATACTGACACGATGAAAAGTCACGCCAACATTGAAACCGGGGTTCGGGCCATCCTGGCGGCGGGTGCATTGCCAGTGGTGATTGGGGGTGATCATTCAATTAATATCCCGTGTATCAATGCATTTGATGACCAAGGTCCTTTTCACATCGTGCAAATCGACGCGCATCTAGACTTTGTCGACGAACGCCATGGTGTGCGCTATGGGCATGGTAACCCGATGCGTCGCGCCGCCGAAAAGCCCTATGTCACGGGCTTAACACAGATCGGTATCCGCAATGTCAGTTCAACGGCGAAAGAGGGGTATGACGACGCGCGCGCAATGGGATCGGATATTTTGTCTGTCCGTCAAGCACGCGCGATTGGCATGCGCGATCTCGTGGCGCGCATCCCCACAGGTGCGCGGGTCTATGTCACGATTGATATTGACGCGTTTTGTCCGTCCATTGCGCCGGGCACCGGCACGCCTAGCCACGGCGGTTTTTTGTACTACGAAGTGCTTGAGTTGCTGCAAACTCTCATACAAAACCACGAAGTTATTGGATTGGATCTGGTCGAAGTTGCGCCAGATTATGATCCAACCGGGTCAACATCCATCCTTGCTGCGCAGCTGCTGCTAAATACGCTTGGCTTTATTTTCCATCACAAAGCGCAAGCAAAAGTCTAAGGCGCATCGCAAACTTAGACAAAGGTGCGGCAAATAGGTCAATTTGGGTCCTTATTGCCGCATTTTTTGTAATAAATCGGCCGTTGTCCAAATGAACCCTATACATTGTGCTTGGACTGCTCTATCCGGCGCAGCATGGCAATTTGCCTTGGCAGGGAATGCCAATCACAGGGTTATGTTCCATGGGGGAGCGCAAACCCCCGTACAAACAGTGAGAACATAGTGAAGAACGCCCTTAAAGTCGCTCTTGAAAAGCGCGGTTATGAAACATTGACACCTGTCCAACGTGAAGTGTCAAATCCAGAATTAGAAAATGCTGATTTGTTGGTATCGGCCCAAACGGGGTCGGGAAAAACCGTCGGATTTGGCATTGCCATCGCGGAAAACCTTTTAGGCGGTGCCGACGAATTTGATCGTGCAGATGCGCCGCTGGGCTTGGTCATCGCGCCAACGCGCGAACTGGCATTGCAGGTAAAACGTGAATTACAGTGGCTCTATGCCGAGGCGGGCGTTGTTATGGCGTCTTGTGTCGGTGGCATGGACATGCGTGACGAACGCCGTGCGTTGGAACGTGGCGCACATATCGTCGTGGCAACACCAGGCCGTTTGCGCGACCATATCATGCGCAGTTCGATTGATTTGTCGGCAATCCGTGCCGTTGTCTTGGACGAAGCAGATGAAATGCTCGATCTGGGATTTGCCGAAGATTTGGAAATGATTTTGAATGCGACGCCCGAGACACGGCGCACGTTGTTGTTTTCCGCAACAGTGCCAAAAGGCATCGCCAATCTTGCAAAGCAATATCAACGCGACGCTATTCGTATCACCACCTTGGCTGAAAAATCGCAACATACCGATATTCAGTATCAGGCCATCAAAGTCAGCAAACATGACGGCGAAAATGCGATCATCAACGTATTGCGCTATCACGAAGCACCCAGCGCGATTGTGTTTGCAAACACGCGCGCGACCGTAGGACGATTGACAACACGTTTGTCAAACCGAGGGTTTTCAGTCGTGTGTTTGTCTGGTGAACTGTCCCAGTCCGAACGTACGCATGCCTTGCAGGCAATGCGCGATGGTCGGGCGCGTATCTGTGTTGCAACCGATGTGGCGGCGCGTGGGATCGATTTGCCAAAGCTTGATTTGGTTGTTCATGCAGAATTGCCGTCCAACCACGAAACTTTGTTGCATCGCTCTGGCCGCACCGGTCGGGCGGGGCGTAAAGGGACCTCGGTGTTGATCGTACCGCCAAGTGCGATGCGCAAGGCTGATCGGCTATTACAAGGCGCCAAAGTGACGGCACAATGGGGTGGCGCACCGACAGCGGACGAAGTCATCGCAAAAGATCACGAACGTATTTTGTTGGACGAGGTTTGGACAACCGAGCCGAAATCAGCGCATCAAGACATGATTTCAGAGTTGCTAGAACGATTTGGCGCCGAACGTGTCGCAGCGGCTTTTTTGGAAACCTATACCCAAAAACTTTCAGCACCTGAGGATATCTCAGATGTTGAAGATATGCCGGCGCGTCAGCCCAAGAAAAGCTTTGAGGATTTTGGACCAAGCGTTTGGCTGCGGATGGCAAAGGGACGCAACGACGGTGTATCTCCGGGTCAAATCGTTCCGATGTTGTGCAAAGCGGGTGACATAACGAAATCTGACATTGGCGCTATTCGGATCCAAGATGATCATGCGTTTATCGAATTGAAACAAGAGTCGGTTGATGCATTTTTCAAATCTGTTGGTCCAGCTGCCAAGATAGAGGAAGCGTTGGTTGAAAAGCTTGACGCGGCGCCCGATTTACCGCCGGTGGTCAAAAGCCGCGATTTCAATGCCCCACGACGTGGCAAACCGAGCGATCGTCCAAGTGCACCAAAACGCGAACGCCGTGAACCCGCGCGTTCGAATTTTCATCCATTAGAAAACGCCCCAAACGAAGATCGACCGAAGCCAAAAAAAGATTTTGGCAAGGGTGATTTTGCAAAAGGATCAAAGCCGCGTTCTGATTACAAAGACAAACGTGACACGCCATACAAGCCAAAGCGCGCAAAAGAGCTGCCGGAAGGTGTTGTCGCACCCTTCAAGAAAAAAGCATCAAAACCATTTTCGAAATCAGACGCATCTGACGCACCATCCAAACCCAAATCCACGGCGCGTAAAGGAGCAAGTGATCCTAGCAAGTCTATGCGTGCGCCATCAGTTGGTAAATTTACCAGTAAAAAGAACAAAGCGCGTCGCTCTGCTGCCCCAGGTGGCAATGCGACACCGACCAGAAAACGCTAATTCGGATTTCAGGGCGCGATCATTGATTGCGCCCTATCTACGTTTCGCGTCCAGACGTGTCGCGTTTTGACGATCATCCGCACAGAATTCTTAGTACCTCGAAGTCAGAAAACACCCTTGTTGGTGTCGTTCAGTGAAACGGGGATAGTGGATGTCTCAGGCAATTTTTGAAAATGTGTTGGCGGCGTCAAAAGCTGTCTATGATCATACGCCGTTGCTGCAATCTTTTGGAATGTGGCCACAGAACATGACGTTTCAATCAAAACCGGCGACACCGGTACCGGCCGTGCGGCAAATCAAAGCATGGCATGATCCGCATCCATTGCACATCGCCACCCAAGAGGCCGCAGCGATTGCGAACTGGAAACAGACCTACACCGAAGAAGAGGTCGGTTTTGGGTTTCTACAAGATTATGGATATATCGAATTATTCGGGCCAGATGGGCATTTCTATACCACTGAAATGCGCGGCTATATCGCCTATTGGGGACGGGGCCTGTATTATCCATGGCACCATCACGAGGCAGAGGAAATTTATTGCGTTGTGTCCGGCTCTGGCATGTTTGAAGCACACGGTACGGAGCCTAAAATGTTGGGTTCGGGCGCCTGTCAATTCCATGCGTCCAATCAGCCACATGCTTTAACAATGAAAGACGGACCGATCTTGGCATTGGTTTTGTGGCGCGGCAAAGGTATGGCGGATCTGCCGTTGATGGGAACGGCCTAGGTTTTTGTGATCGCGTCTATGGCACGAATAGGTGGCAGGAAATTGACGTCATAGTTTTTGGCGACATCTGTCACTTTTCCCGGGTGGGCCAAGTTATGAATTTTGCGAAATAAGTCCACAAGTTTACCTGTCGGGGTAACTGCAAAAACACATTCCACATTTGCACCTGAGTTGTTGAAAATTCCGTGTGAAATGCCCTTGGGTAAATGAACCAAATTGCCCGCGCGCGCGGCGAAATGGAGGCCATCCAGTACAAAGTCTAGCGATCCTGATTTGATAAAAACATATTCATCTTGGGTCGTGTGGATATGTGGCGGGACAAATGTCTCGATTGGAAAAATGGCTTTCCACGAAAACGCTAGATCGCTGATATGGGTTGGCGAATAGACCTGCCCCAGAATGTTCCAATGAACCCCATCAATAACGGGACCATCTTTCATACAATCAGGTAAATTTGCACCGTCGCGGACATAGTCGTGCTGTGTCATTCTTTCAAATCCTTGCGCAACAGTTTCTTGAGCGTTGGCCCGATTATCGGATTATGTGCGGCAAATCGTGGGTGCCACTCGTGACGAAGGGCATGTTCCAATTCAGCTTCGTCCCAATAGCCGATCAATATGCCGCTTTCTGCGATGCGCTCTTGGACAAACGTGGTTTCTATCGTGTCATCGGCCACTGTCATGCGTTGACGTGGTTGGCGCGCCCATTTGAAAAGGCGTTCGTGCAGGTCATCACGTATGTCAGAAAATTCTGGCGAAGCGCCTAAATCGTCGAATTCATTTGGATCATTTTCTGTATCAAATAACATTGGTCGAAATCCTTCGGCCAAAATGTATTTCCAGCGCCCATCATAAATCATGCGTAGCCAACTGTCACGGGATGGGGTGCCCAAGGCGACACGCGCCTCTTGAAAGGAGTAGTCGTATTCACAGATAATATGTGGTTTTTTATCATGGACATCGCCGAATAATTTTGGGCGCAAAGATGTGCCATCAAGCGCATGCGGCACTTGGGGCGTATCATAGACATCCAGAAATGTAGGCAATAGGTCAATCATTTCCACAAGATCGTTATTATCCTTGCCACGGGTTTTGTTGGCGCGTGCATCGGGATCAACGATGATCAACGGGACACGGATCGCCTGTTCATGGAAAAGATCTTTTTCCCCCATCCAATGATCACCCAAATAATCACCGTGGTCAGATGTGAAAATGATCATAGTGTCTTTGTCTTGGCCTGTGGATTTTAGGTGGTCCATCAAACGACCGATTTGATCGTCCAGTTGTTTGATCAACCCCATATAGGCGGGAATTACCGTGGTGCGGGTCTCTTCATTTGCAAAGGTTTTTGACACACGGTGGTCTTGCATTGCTTTGAAAACAGGGTGGGGGTCTTCTTGTTCTTTTATAGACTTAATCGCTGGGATCACATGTTCGGGTCCATACATCGAAGCATAGGGTTCTGGCACAATGTAAGGCCAATGTGGTTTGATATAGGATACATGTGCGACCCATGGGTCAGGGCCTGCGTTTGACAAAAAGTCGATTGCGCGATCGGTGATATAGGGGGTCTCGGCCTTTTGATCTGGAACGCGTGCAGGGTGGTTCGAGTATTTCAAGAACCAGCCTGATTTTATTTCGCCGTCCTCTTCGGTGGCGTTCGCCCATTCTTCCCATGGGTTTTCGCTGTCAAGTCCAGAGGCGCGTAGGTCGTCATTGTAACGTGGATTTGGATCATGGCCTGAATAAGGGTGAATCCCGTCATCACGTTCAAATGGGTCAAAGCCACATTCAGATATCCGCACACCAATGTGCGAATTTGGTTCGATGCCCAATCGGACCATGCCAGCAATGTCCGCCCGCATATGGGTTTTTCCGATCAATACGGTCTTGACCCCCTGGGGACGTAAATGATCGCCTATGGTCATTTCACCCGCCTTGAGCGGGACAAAATTCCAGCTAGCACCATGCGCATGCACATAGCGCCCCGTATAGGTTGACATCCGACTTGGCCCACAGACAGGCGACTGAACATAGGCGCGTTTGAAATTTACACCCCGCGCGGCAAGGGCGTCGATGTTTGGCGTCTTAAGGTGGGGATGTCCATTACAAGATAAATAATCCCATCGCAGCTGATCGCACATAATAAAAAGAATATTCTTCGTTGCCATCTGTGTCCCTGCCGCTGATCGCTTTTAAGCGTTCTTTATCATGACCCTAACGCGCCAAATGACATAATGTAAATCAAGTTTTCATTCGCGCAGCACGTGATCATTACCAAAGGTTAAATTGAATTTTGTGGTTCGGTCGATATTGTAGCACTATGCGTTTAGTTTCGATTACATTGCTTTTGATATCCTTGGCGTTGCCTCTAAAGGCAGGGCCAGAGGAGGATGTGAAAAGTGTAATTTCGCAGCAAATTGAAAGCTTTAAGCGGGATGATTTTGGCGCCGCATTTGAATTTGCCAGCAACAGTATTCGGTCAATATTTCGTACGCCAGAAAATTTTGGCCGTATGGTGCGTCAAGGCTATCCTATGGTTTGGCGCCCGCGTTCGGTGACATTTTTGTCATTTGACAAGCTTGGCGAAGGCTACACCCAAGATATTGAAGTGATCGATCAAAACGGAATTGCACATTATCTAAGATATTACATGATCTCGACCAACCTTGGATGGCGTATCAACGGTGTCGAAATGCTCAAGGGCAATCCCCTTGCGGTGTGACATGTGAACCATAGCCCACGATTGAAAAACGCGATCCACGATAAACGAGCAAAGAGAATACCATGAAATCGATAACGCCCTATTTGACCTATGCAGGTGCGCTGCCTTTTGTGATCTGTGCTGTGTGTCGTGTGCTTGCGTCGCCAATGGTGCCCGGTGTTGGCCCAGTTGATATTGTGCTAAGCAGCTATGCTATCGTTATTTTATCGTTTATGGCGGGCGTTCATTGGGGACAGCATCTGCATCTTGGGGATGGGTGGTCGCGGCACTTGCCCGTTCTAAGCAATTTAATCACCTTGGCGGGCTGGTTTGCATTTTTGTTTCTTGGACCGCGCGCGGTCGCATATATTTGTGCAATTGCCTTCGCTGTGCTTTATGTGATTGACCTTGCATTATTTCGCGCTGGTCATCTATCCCAGCGTTATATTATCTTGCGCCGCAATGTGACAGGAATAGTGGTCGCGTCGCTCACGCTAAGCGCTGTCTATGCTTAATCTATCCCACCGTTGATCAAAAATGCCTGTTTACTGGCCTTGTTCCAATATTTGAAAAAACGCCTATGATCTGAGATGTCGAGATTTTTGACAAAGGCAGGATGATGTACAATGTCGACATCAATATCATTTTGTATTTTGATGATCATTTGATTGATAACGCTATCCGCGGTTTGAAAGGTCTTTACACGGTCTGGCGCCAAGGTGCGCAGTACCTTTTGCGTATCGCCTTTGATGATTTCTATGTCCATCTCGCAAAGCGTTTCGTAGATAAAAACTAAGCGTTTTAGTGAATAGCCGCGCGTTTTGAAATAGGTGTCATCCCAGATGTAAATTGCACGGCTGTCGGAACTGACCGCCGACAAAGCGGCATGCGATAGGGCTTT
>RFZH01000099.1 GCA_009920815.1 Paracoccaceae bacterium | reverse complement strand
GTTAAAACAGCCTCTAAAAGGCCTATTGGAAAAACCCACCGCCTTTCAAACCCCAAATCTTTCAAAGGCAGAACAGCTGCGTCGAGTTTCAAAATCTTCGGGGTGACAGAGGCTACCATCAAAAAAAGGCACAAAAGTGATAGGATTATCCAGCCGGCTAGTTCCATTTTATTCACCAATTTGTATCATAAATCACCACGAGCTATGCCCTGATTGTTATTCAGTCTCGGAGGACTTGGCCCAAAGATTGATTCCTATGTCACCTGAAAGGCGATCAATTTCACTTAATTCTTCCGCTGTAAAAGTCATATTTTTGATAGCACCAGCGCAATCCAAAACCTGTTTCGAACTTGACGCACCTATCAATGCTGTGGTGACACGACCGCCCCTTAAGACCCAAGCTAATGCCATTTGAGCTAATGTTTGCCCTCGTTTTAATGCGATGTCATTGAGCTCCTTTAAATCACTTGTTAGCGCAGGGGTAATTTTTTGTTTATCAAGGCTTTTACCTTGGTTTGCTCGGCTCGCTTCAGGGACACCGTCCAAATATTTATTTGTCAACAAACCTTGCGCTAATGGCGTAAACGCAATTGAGCCAACACCTAACTCATCAAGTGTGTCAAGAAGCCCGTCGTCTTCTACCCATCTGTTCAGCATATTATAACTAGGTTGGTGGATAAGACATGGTGTGCCCAAATCTTTGAGGATTGCGACTGCTTCCTTTGTTCTCTGGCTGTTATAGCTCGAAATACCAACGTAAAGCGCTTTTCCAGAACGCACAATGTGATCCAGCGCACCCATCGTTTCGTCCAATGGAGTTTCGGGATCAAATCGATGCGAATAGAAGATATCTACATACTCCAAACCCATTCTCTTAAGAGATTGGTCGCACGATGCGATCAGATATTTTCTGCTTCCCCATTCGCCATAAGGACCAGGCCACATATCATAACCAGCTTTAGAACTAATTATTAGCTCATCTCTATAGCCTGAAAAATCAGTCTTTAGTATTTCACCAAACGCAAGTTCTGCACTACCGGCGGGTGGACCATAATTATTAGCAAGGTCAAAGTGGGTGATACCATTATCAAATGCGGTACGACAAATCTCTCGTTTGGTTTGGAGCGGAAAGTCTTCTCCAAAATTATGCCATAGACCCAAAGAAATTGCAGGTAGCTTCAACCCCGAATTTCCACACTTACGATAGGTCATAACATTATAGCGACCAGGATTAGGTCAATAACACATGATAGACCTCGTGAAAAACGCTTTCATTCGAGGCTATTTCTGGCGGGTTCAAAACACAACAAAAGAATCGTCAAATCTACACCGAAATTTTGTGTACGAATTGTGTACAGAAAATTCAAAACAACATGTTGTTTGTAAAGCGGATATATTGGATAATTTTACGAGATATTGTGGAGGCGGGTACCGGAATCGAACCGGTCTACACGGATTTGCAATCCGGTGCGTAACCTCTCCGCCAACCCGCCGAAAGGTTCGTTTTAGCTATACGATCCAATTTAGAATCGCAAGGGGCATCGATAAGATTTTCACGCCGAACAAAAGGTAACACATGACGGTCACTTGATTACAAAATCGGCACCATAGTTCCCTGCAAGATCGCGATATGAGCCACTGAGTCAGCCTCATAGGCATAGACATCTGCTGCAACGACGCACAATCGTCGACCCGTTTTGATCACACGTCCTTTGGCTATCAGATAATCACCTTTTGCAGGGGCCAATAAATTAATCTTAATCTCTGCAGTTAAAACCTCAGCCCCTGGTTCAAATTGCGTCAACGCAGAGTAACCAGCCGCGCTGTCACCAATCGAAAACGTAAGGCCAGCATGTCCGTAGCCGTGCTGTTGCAGAACATGTTGGTCCAATGGCGCAACAATGGACACCTGGCCCGCCGCCACTTTGTAAAGTGATGCGCCAAGTGTTTTCATGAGAGTTTGCTGTGCAAAGCTATTCTCAATACGCTGTTTCAATTCGTCGGTCATACAACCAGATTGCCGTTTTAAACGCCAAGGTTCAATACGATTATTACGCAGTCGCCTTTCGCTGCATCAAGCGATGTGCAGTTACCAAAATAACACCAATACCAATACCAACCCACATCCCTGCATCTGTTTTCCACAAAATCAACACAGCAGCGACAAGTCGCAAGGCGACCTCCCATTTTGGCATTGCAGCTGTATCAAACCGCGTCAAAGCAGAAGCCAGTAAATAAAGAGAAAAGAACAGTCTAATCCCAAGCGTCGAGAGTTGGATAAGATCAATCTGACCTGTGTATCCCTCCATCAAGATGCGCTGCCCGGTGTCGCTTGTGATTGTAACGGCCTCTTCAATTAACAAAAGCTCGGGATACCATGCAAAGACAAATGGGATGACAAACATCACAATGCCGACGCGTACTGCCGATAGGCCTGTTCGCATCGGTTCTGTTTTCGCCACAGACGCAGCTGCAAACGCGGCAACAGCAACGGGCGGTGTGATTGCCGAAGCAACGGCAAAATAGAAAACAAACATATGAGCGGTAAACATGCTGATACCCAGCTCGGTCAAAAGCGGCCCCAGCAAAATTGCGACGTTTACATATGCAGGCACTGTAGGCATTCCCATCCCCAATAAAATAGCGCAAAGCATGGTACAAAACAGCGCGAGCATTAGGTAAATACCGCCCACAATTTCAATTGTATGTCCAAAAATAGTGATCGATTTCGCAGTCTCTAACCAAGATGTTACAGCCCGGGTCAATTCCCCATTCAGGCCGCTTTCGTTTAGGAATGCCGCAATGATTGAAACCGCAAATAATAACAAGAACAGGCGTGAGACCAGCAAGCCACCCTCGGCGACAGAAACAAGAATTCGCCTTGGCGCCTTGCGTGTTTCTGGATCTAAAAACATCATGGGCAATAACACTATAACCGCCCACCATCCCGCCGAGACCGCGTCACCTGTCGAATTCATCAAAGTTTGATTTAGGGTGCGCCCCAAGAATGGCATGTTAACCATGTCCTTGGTCGCCAGCAATAATACCAAAATCACCAGGATCGGAACCAATATTATCGAAAGGTTAATCCAATCTTGGCGTGACATCTCTAGCTCTTGCGGAACAGTGCCGACCGCTTGGACATTGTCACGCCGAGATTGCAGCATCACAGCCAAAAAAATTGAGAAAAAGAAACACATTGCGGGAATAAATGCCGCGATAATCACTTTGTTATAAGGGACCGCCGTCAGAGCAACCAACACAAAGGCCGCAACCCCCATAACAGGTGGCATGATTTGTCCCCCAGACGAAGCAGCAGCTTCTACCCCGCCCGCAAATTCAGGTTTGAAACCTGATCGTTTCATCATTGGTATTGTCAGACGGCCAGTTGACAAAA
Organism: Paracoccaceae bacterium; assembly: GCA_009920815.1. Taxonomy (GTDB): domain Bacteria; phylum Pseudomonadota; class Alphaproteobacteria; order Rhodobacterales; family Rhodobacteraceae; genus CAJXSD01. The sequence goes on along the minus strand of RFZH01000099.1, from coordinate 4,943 downwards.
CGTTGGTTACAGGACCACCCGTGATTGTCCCGAACATCGCAGACGAAACAATCGCCGCATGGGCCGGCCCGCCCCTTAAATGTCGGGTCCAACGGACGGCAACTTTAATCAGGGCGGTGCCCCCCGCACAAGATCCAAAAAGGGATCCTAAAATAACGTACGGAAACACTTGGCTGACAACGATTTCCATGAATCTTCCCATAAAACCGTCAGGCGTGATAAAGACATTTGTCGCCTTTTGGATCGCCGCAGCGGTCACATCACCACCGTCAGCGCCAAGCTTTGTAAGCAAAAAGTTATTATCGGACAGATCAAAGATCCAAATCAACGATGTGCCCACCGTGTACAAGACCACACTACAGGCAACCAAAACCAGCGGAAGCCCCCACACGCGCGCGTTATAAATGAAGAACAACGTTATAATTGTGAACAATAACGGCAAAATCCAAATACCAAACCTTGCTTGGCATGCAGGAACTTCTGCCTCAAAACTAATGCCGGGTATGACGCCTGCCGATCTTTCTAATGCTTCTTGAATGAGCTGCTCACGCACACCGGTGAATTGGTCAATCAAACAAATACTGTCAATTTCTACCAGGTACCCAAACGCCCCCAAAAATGCGCCCAGAACCAAACCCAAATCCATCGCCAAACCAACATATTTGTTTTTTTGGGACGCTTTGAATTCACGATACATGCTGGCGTCAAAGGCAACGATCAACATCATTAAAAAAAAGATCGGCGGGTAAAAATACTCGGTCGTGAACCCTGAAATTCTGAGGTATTTAATGCCAGTCAATTCGCGAATTGACTCTTGTAAACCATATATTTCAGGCAAGGTATTCACCATGCCAACAACGACAAGGATAAAAGCAAGGCTAATCGCTATTTTTTTACCCAGCGGCATTGGGCCACTTGGCGTCGATAGTTCATCAATCATGGAAATCACTTCGCTGTAAGCGGGCCATCATGTTTTGGTGACAGCCCGCGTTTTTACAAAATATTAAGGCAGCAAACATTCAGCAATGGTAAAGCCTGCATCGGTATATGCGCGTACAGCACCTGGATGCATTTTGACCTGAACCGCGCCGCATGCGCCTTGGTCTCGGCCATTAATGTCGCCGAACGTCAAACTCAGGTACGGCCCCATTGGGTTGCCTGCGAAAAAACGATCTTTGCTTGCCAAATAGGTAGAGACAATCTTGTAAACTAAGTCTTCGTCCATCGTCTTTGAAACGGCTTGGCCAAATGCAGTCGAATATGTATCGAAGGTGTCATCATCCGTGACAATAGTGATGTCGTTTCCAGCATAAGCAGCGCGATATTCCTCGACCGGTAAAGAAAACGGTGCATGACCAGGGGCCGCCACAATCTGTTGACCCAGCTCGCTATTGTACAAATCGGATGGAATATCATGCATTGTGATCGAACCTGCGGCAGAAAGCTGAATTTCGCGCCCAGAGGGTAATCCATTAGGTATTGTCCAAGCATCAACACCACCGCCAGAAATTACCGACGTAGTGTCGTTCCACTGGCTTTGCACGCCTTCATACCCTTCGCCATCTTTCAAACCAGCCAAGAGTTGTATCATCGCACGACCTGATGTCAAAGCTGCCCCACGTGGCGGGCCGTTCCATATACGCTTTCCATCCAATTTGCGAATATCATCGATTGGGTTTGAGTTGTAATAAGAAAACGTCTGATGCGATCCCGCGTGAAAAAATATAATTCTCAGGTTCTCGGCAAGCTCTGCACCTTTTTCGGGACCGATGCCACTATATGGGCCGATACCACGCGCCATAAGGAACGGCAAAATCAACGGAGCAGGCGTCATATCCAAACGCCCTTCGGCCACAGCTTGAACCGAGTTGGTCAGCGTTGCACCTTCGGTAATTTGCATGACCGCGACACCCGCAGCATCCAAGACTGCGGCCAATGTCGTGTCAATGTAATGCGGTGATGACCCTGGACCCGAGGTTTCAGACGTCAACGTAACTTGAGCATTCGCAAGTGCCGGAGCACACAGCAGCGCCGCGCCCATAAGTAAAGATCTTAGCATAATTTCCTCCCTGATTACGAATGATCTTCGATGTTTTTATATAAAGTTACAGATAATATATGACTTGTCACGGATTATTTTTGCCTGTTTAATATTATCCAGCAACAAGGGCGTTACCATGACCAAACCAGACCAGGACCGAAAACGCTTGGACGTACGACGTAGGCGTGAAACTGCAAATCTGTTTTCCAGGGTATCGGCCACTTATGCCGCCTCTCGATCGCAGGCGCAGCGCCTCTTAAAGGCAGGCGGCGGTTTGTCAATTGTAGAATGGCGCATCCTTTGGGATGTCCTAGAAGCTGGGCCGATAACGGTCCGAGAATTGGCAGATCTGCAAAAATCGGATCATTCACTTATTAGTCGCATTTTGCCCAAGATGGTCAAAAGTGGTTTAATTACCCTTACACGTGACACAAAAGACGGGCGACAAACACTTGTTGATTTAACGCAACAGGGGATCGCCGCATATGAGAAAGCCGCCCCCGTCATGGCCAAAAGGCGCGCCGCGCTATTGAAACATTTCTCGAAGGAGGAAATTGATCAATGGGTTGCGTATCTAGACCGTTTTGATCACTTCTGCAGACTTTCAGTGGACGAAATCCTAGACACAGATTAACGGCTATGGCTGCAGTACGGCCGCCGACCATTCAGCCAAAAACCGTTGTTTTTTAATTGGATCAACATACACCAACAATCCCGGGTCCATTCGGATAGGTTTTTGATGAGGGCGCGACATAAGCCCTTGTTCTGAAATCCGCGGCAACTGCGCAAGCTCTTCGATCGCGGTTTGACCTGCATCAGATAAAAGATAGGCCAACAGTATTTCAGCATCTTGTTTGTTTTCGGCTGAAGCTGGGATCAAAGCACTGCGCAATAAAATATGCGTGAAATCTTTGAATTCCAATATCTGAACATTTGTATTGCCGGCCAAACGCGCCATCGCATACGATCCAACAACGTTATAGGCCATGGCGATTTTACCCGTTGCGACATCTTCGATCATACTTGAAGAGGTCGTGTAAAGCTGCGCACGCAATCCCCCCATGATTTCCGCCAATCGCCAAAAAGTATCAGAATACCGCGCGTCTTGCGAGGCAAAGAGATATCCTGCGCCCGATTTCATTGGATCATAGGTCCCAAGCATACCCCGATACCGATCCGGATTTTCACGCAAGATTGCCGCCAACTCTGTGCGAGTTTCGGGAATTGGTGCACCCGAAAATGCATCACGGTTCAAAACTGTAACAACGGGTTCCTGCGCTAGGGCGACCAAAACATCACGCCACCGTGCCCAAGCGGGCACTTGCGCCAAACTCTGATCAGACAGCGAAGATGCAAAGCCATCATTGGCCAATTTCATCTGCAAATCCATCGCCGAAGAAATAACCATATCAAATTTTGCCCTGTCTTGCGTAATTACATCATAAACATCTTGCGAACTGGCAGTTTGGTAATCGATTGAAAGGTTGGCCCCACTTTTCAAAAAGTCTTCAAAAACCGGGGCGATTATATCAACATCGATGGTCGACAACACACGAACGCTTCGCACTGCGTCCCCAAAAACTCGGCGCTCTTCAATATTTATTGCATAGACCTGAGAGACGGCTATGAACCAAACGATAGCGGTAGCGATAATTTTGCGCATACGCCTCCTCCTTCTCGTGAAGTTATTCGAAACTTGCCACGCAGCGCACGTGCAACATCTGATACGATTGTCAAACCCAATCCTGTCCCAACGACAGATCCCACATTCTGCCCCCGCACGAAACGTGTCACCAACTCTCGTCCAGTGCTTTCGCCCAAACCACATCCTCGATCAAGAACGGCTATCTCACCGAATTTTTCTGATTGGGATAAATCTATATCAATATCCGATTGCAGATCTGAATATTTTACGGCGTTGTCTATCAAATTTCTAAGCGCAGTTTCGATCATGATCGGATCACCCAGCACGACAACTTTTTGGTCTGGAAGCCTGCAAAAAATCCGGATGTCATGCATCGCGGCAGATGGGCGAAACGCCTCGGCAACGTCGCAAACCATATCATTCAAAACAATATTTTGAAACGATCCTTGGTCGGTACGATAGGACACGGCCGCCTGATCTAACATCTGACTTGCCGACCGTGCGCTGTCATCAACTGCACGAATGGATGTTTGCAACCGTTGGCGTAACACCGGATCATCCGTTTCCACTAATGCCAATTCAAGACTATTGCGCAACGTCGCCAAAGGAGTTCGGATGCGGTGTGCCGCTTCGCCGATAAATGTTTCTGTGCGCGTCAAAGCATTGGCTAACCTGCCAATGAACCCATTTATAGACAAAACAAATGGCTTTAGTTCACTTGGAACTGGCCGCGTCACGGGTCGTAGATCTTGTGGTCCACGTCGCCCAACCGCATCGGTCAACGTTGTAATCGCCCGCAAAACAAGGCGCGTGGCAAGGATACCCAAAACACCTGCTATAATAAAAAAGCCAATGCCCACCATGATCGCCCTTGGCGTCATTTGCGACATAATGGCGGCCTTGGCGCTTTGCGTTTGCCCCAAAACAACGGTCACATTTACGATTTTGCTTTGGATCAAATATTGTCGCATTCCTGATGCCAACCGCAACGTTTCCCCACGATAGTTTGCTGTATAAAAAACTGACGAAAGCGTCCCAGTCGGCTGTAACGGGAGCGGTAAGTCATCGTAACCTGTGACCGTTTCATCACCCACCAAAACGCGATAAAAGACACGGTCCTGCCCCAACGAGCCCAATATTGAAAACGCAGTGTAGGGAATATCAACCGCGACCCCATCGTTTGATGCGCGCGTTTCCTCAAGGATGACCTGTGTTGCCGCACCCAAAACATTATCATGTGTTGCTTCAACCGCTAGG
>RFZH01000098.1 GCA_009920815.1 Paracoccaceae bacterium | reverse complement strand
TGGCTGCATCGCGTCTTTCAACAACACGGTCATTGCGCCGTCTGCTTTGATGTCGCGGCAATAGATCGGTGTTTTGTCACGGCGATACGCCACGATGATGTCGCCCAGACGTTTTTGCAAGTCTTTCAAATCGGTTGCAAGGCACAATATCGCCATAACTTCGGACGCAACAGTAATGTCGAACCCTGTTTGACGGGGGAAGCCGTTGGAAACGCCACCGAGCGACGTCACCATATCACGCAGCGCGCGGTCGTTCATGTCCATCACGCGACGCCATACAACGCGGCGTTCGTCGATTTCCAATTTGTTGCCCCAATAAATGTGGTTGTCGATCATGGCGGACAACAGGTTGTGCGCGGATGTGATCGCGTGGAAATCGCCTGTGAAATGCAGGTTCATTTCCTCCATCGGGACAACTTGGGCATACCCACCGCCTGCGGCGCCGCCCTTCATGCCGAAACATGGGCCAAGGGATGCTTCGCGGATACAAACGGCGGCTTTTTTACCAATGCGATTCAAACCATCACCCAAACCGACGGTTGTGGTTGTCTTTCCTTCGCCCGCTGGTGTCGGGTTGATCGCGGTCACAAGGATCAATTTGCCGTTTTTGTTGCCTTGGACGGAATTGATGAAATCTTGGCTGACTTTGGCTTTGTCATGGCCATAGGGCAAAAGATGTTCACTGGGGATGCCCAGCTTTGCACCGATCTCTTGGATCGGTTTTTTGTTCGCTTCGCGTGCGATTTCGATGTCAGACTTATAGCTCATGGATTACGTCCCCTGTGGCCCGATTTGGGCAAGTTCTCTGAGTGCGGTATATCCCGTTCGCGACACAGGCAAAGCCGCAAATCCGACATATCTCACGCTCGTTGCGGCGGGATGTCGCGGGAAAGTTTCGGATCAGAAACGCAATGCGTCCAATCCGAAATTGTTTTCCGACCACGCACGTTGATCGGGAATATGCAATCGCATACGATTCCCGATGGCCAAGGCACCTGGTCGTTCGACCCATGCGGTGACGCCACGCCGCCCCATGGCCGCGGTTTTGAACGCCTTGGCCGCGGTTTTGGATACTGCACTGATGACTTTGGCGGGTAAATGACAGGGACGATTTTGCATATCTATGGCGATCGTTGTCCCATTCTCTGCCTGTAATCGGCTGGATGGCGGCACATGTGTAAAATCGGGAATGCCACGCACCACCATAGACGCCCCCAACCACGCGGGGTCGATCGCGCGCAACCCGATTTTGTCGGCAATCTTATCCAATTCCTCTTGGGATACAATTGACAGCTGGCGCACATTGCGAATTTCCGTGCCGCGCGGGTGCTGGGACAGAACACGGGAACAGGACGGCCGGGTCAGGCCGCCATGTGCCTCGCCGTTAGGGCCGGCAAAGCCAAGGGTCATGACATCAATTGGTGTAGATTGGATCCCAGATGCCGGATCATAGACCTGCCCCAACCAAACGATGTCGCAATAATAATCCGTCGGGTTTAACGCAGGCATTCAATCACTCCATAATGTTGTGCTGGCCCGCGTGCCCCAATCGGCATAATAGGCGGGACCGTCAAAATCACCATTCTTTGCCTCGACCATCAAATCACCGATTGTGGGCACATCCGGCGTTGGCGCAGTATTCCACAAGCCCGCGCGCAAAATGGCGCGCCCACATTGGGAATACACCTCTTTAACGCGCACGATAATCACAATCTTTGGCACGTGGCCTCCCTTGCGAAACTGATCGCACAATTGGGGATCGGCTGATAACCTGGCATCACCCACAACACGCACAGCATTCGTTGACCCAACAGCCATAAACATCAAAGACACCGCGCCGTCGCGCATGATATTGCGTAGACTGTCCAGACGGTTGTTGCCACGCCAATCGGGGATTGCGATATGGGATGGGTCCAACACATGAACCACGGGTCCATCATCGCCGCGCGGGCTTAGATCAACACGGTCATTGGCATATGTGCCCAAAACGCAAAACCGCGACGCATTGATCCATTTTTCGTATAGCGGGGTGACGACAGGCATCACTTTTTCAATGGAAACAGGATTGGGCGCCCCGTAAAGGGTGGCCAAATCGTCTTCGGTTTCAAGAAATGTGATCTGGGTTAAATCCGGCATCTTTCATCAATCTGTCTGACGCGGTTTCAATGGTGTCACCTAAAGTCTGTAAAAATTCGTCGCGCGACAATCCTGGTTCGATCATCGGCAAAAATTCGACGACCGCAACCCCTGGTTTTTTATAAATGCCCAAGCGTTTCCAAAAGACGCCAACATTACAGGCCGCGGGCAACACCCTTTGACCGGTTTCTTCGTAGAGGACGAAGACACCAACTTTGTAGGGTTTCTTTTCACCCGGTGCGACACGGGTCCCTTGGGGGAAAATGACCAATTGACCCGCGGGCGCATCACCGGCGCTGACGGCTGCCATCATACTGCGAATGGCTTTCGACCGCTGACCGCGATTAACCGGCACACTGCCTGTAAGTTTGCCGTAAAGACCAATGATTGGCACATATTTCAAAGAAGCTTTCATAATGTATTTCGGCCGCTTTGCTTTTGAGGCGATCATCAAAATGTCCAGAAATCCCATATGCTTGCCGGCAATCAGAATTTCTTCGTCTGGAACCTCACCACGGAATTCGGTTTTCAGGCCGACCATCCAGCTGGCGGTCCACATCACCCAGTTACAATAGGCATGTACTGTCTTGTAAACATATTTGCGGTTAACCAAAGCAAATGGCAGACCCCCTAACCCAATGACCAACAACATGACATACATCTGTATCGTAAAGATCAAAGATCTGATCCATTGAATTGCATAGGCCATTAAGACAGTTCCCCTAAGACGCGATTTGCAGCAAATCTGGTTGCAATGAAGGCCACGGCGGCCAGCGCCGGTGGAATCATGAAAAGCCAAATCCAATCAACACCTTGCAAGCGCAAGCCCGTTAATATGGACGCAGTCGTTGTTTCAGATGGCAAGAATAACAAAATCAACCCACCCCCAACAACGCCAAGGCACGATCCGACAAAAGCCCGCATCGCAAATCGACGGACAAAGGCCGCCACGATATAGGTATCTGTCGCACCAATCAGCCGCAGAACAGCAATCACCTGCGCATTGGCGGCCAAAGCTGCGCGGGCCGCAAGCATCACCATTGCCCCACTGGTCAATGCTATGATCAAGATTGAAAACGCCCCCAACAGCGTCAATCGCTGCGCCGCACGCACCAAAGGTTTACGCCAACGCATGTGATCGTCCAAGACAGCGCCTGGAACTTCGGCAGCAAGGCGCAAGCGTAAACCCTGTGCGTCAAAGCCGCCATCCATTTCCGTAATCGCGATAAGTTTTGGAACAGGCAAATCCGCCAAGGGAATATCGGGGCCAAACCAAGGTGCAAGCAGCGCCTGTTGTTCTTCGATATTCAGTGCACGCGCCGTTTCGATCCCTGCTGTTTCTGACAAAATCGCCAAACTACGTTCAACCTGGATGGCCAATTGATCCTGAGGGGCCGATATGCGAATTGTGGCCGTCCCTTCGAGGGCGGTCGCCCAGCGCGCAGACAAACGATCTGCAGCAAAAGATAAGGACAAAGCAAAGACTATCAAAAAGGCCATCGCAGCTGCGGTCAACGTCGTAAGCGTCGCCGTAAAGCCCGTCGCAGGCACAACGCGATCGCGATGATGATCGGCACGCAACACCTCAAGCAAGCCATGCAAAGAGTTCATCACAAATTTGCTCCTGCCAGTTGAAGCCTGCGGTTCGAAATCCGCAAAACGCGTGCTTGCACCTGTGATTTGGCCGAACGGATCAAGCTTAGATCATGGCTTGCAATTAGGACTGTTTTTCCCATGCGATTTAGTTCTAACAACAACTGCAACAGACGTTCGGACATTTCCCAATCTACGTTGCCCGTGGGTTCATCGGCCAAGATAACATCGGGCGACATAATAATAGCGCGCGCGAGTGCGGCACGCTGACGCTCACCACCTGACAATTCGGGTGGAAAGGCTTTGGCACGATGGCTTAATCCAACCCACGCGAGCAATTCTTTCAGATTGGCATCTTCGGCGAGGGTATTGTTACCAGATACGGCCAAGGGCAATGCGATATTATCCAGCACGCTCATGTGATCGATAAATTGACAATCTTGATGTACAACCCCAATACGCCGCCGTGTCAGCGCAACTTCGTCACGCGACATGCCCCGCACATCGTTGCCAAAAATACGAATTTGCCCAGCAGTCGGCACCAATGCGCCATAGCACAATTTCAAAAACGTCGTTTTACCAGCGCCTGATGGTCCCGTTAGAAAATAAAATGCCCCCGATGCGATCGAAAGGCTCATTTCTGATAAAAGCTCGCCGCCACCATAGCTATAGGCGACATTTTCCAAATCGATCACACTGTTTCTTCCGACTTATTAGACCGCTGTGTTGTGCCGTAGCACCGTTTTGACCGCAAACGCCAGTTTTTTATCCAAATAGCACTTTCCACGCGGCGATGAAATTTCTAATGTGTGTCTAGGCGAAAATATGGCGAATGCCAAGGACGGGGAATTCATGCGGCTAATATGTCCAAATTGCACGGCACAATACGAGGTGCCGGCGGATGTCATTCCGCCATCTGGACGTGATGTTCAATGTTCAAACTGTAGCCACACGTGGTTTCAGGACCCAATCGGACCCGCGCCCGATTTAGACCCTGTTCCGGTCATTGCCGACACAGTTAGTGTGGCCCCCCCAGAACCCAATGCGGCAGCCGCTGACGAACAAGAGCATTCAGCCCTAGATGATTTTGAACGTGAACTTGATAAGGCATTAGAAGATGACTTTAGTCTGGATCAGGACGACACGCCCCCGCTTGCCGTCACCCCGACACGGCCTAAACGTCAATTAGACAGTGCCGTGGCCTCAGTGCTGCGCGAAGAGGCCGAACGTGAAAAGAGGGCCCGCGCCGCAGATCCGGTTGAAACACAAGGCGATTTGGGATTGGATTATAACCAACCCGCCGATGATGCCGCGAGACGCTGGAAATCTGGCTATATGGGATCAGATCTGAATGATCTAGACGATCTCTATAACGAGGGTGCGAAGGACCCCGAATTCCATCGTCGCGATCTGTTACCCGATATTGAGGAAATCAATTCAACCCTGCGCAACGGAGGCGGCGATGCACAAAATCGCAATGCCACACCTGACACAACGGCCAGCAATCGCAATGCGCGCTCTGGCTTTTTACTTGCGCTTATTCTGTTGGCAGCCGCTGTTTGGGTCTATTTATATGCGACGTTGATTTCCGCCCAACTCCCTGCATTGGCCCCATATATGGACAGCTATGTCGCTTGGGTCGATGTGACACGCGGCATATTGGACGCCTGGACCAAAGAGGCAATGATTTGGCTCGAAGATCAGGCAAACAAAGCACGTGCGGGCTAAATCAAAACAGGTCTAACAGACGTTTTAGATAATTGCGTTCTGGATCCGGGCGTTCAATCTCACCGGCGCGGCGCCGAATTTCGTCTAGCAATGCTTCGGCCTGGCGTGCGACATCCTCGGTGATTTTTCCAGCCTCTGCTGTGCCGGCGTTCCCATCACGCCCTTGGGGGCGCCCCAGCGGATCTTTTGCATTTTCCCCGTCTTGATCTTGGGCCATGCCTTGGCCTTGTTCAGGGTTTTGCGCCTCAGCCATAGCACGATCCATCTCGTTGATCCCGTTGCGCAAGGCATCCATTGCTTGGGCTTGCTTGTCGATTGCCCCGTCAAGATCACCCTGACGCAAGGCGTCCTCGGCTTGCCGCATCGCACGTTCCGCTTGTTCAAAAGACCGTTCAGCGCGCGAACCTAAATCCCCCTCAACGTCAGGCAGGGATTGGCGGTCTTGTTCCAATTGCTGGCGCAATTGCCCCTGACGATCCGCCAAGTCAGGCGAAGTTTGGTTGCCATTTTCCCCGTCTTGGGGTTGGGATTGCTGCAATTGACGAAAGGCGTCGTCTGATAAATTTTGCTGATCTCGCAGGGTTTGGGACAGCTGATCTAACGCATCGGATTGTCCCCCTTCGCCATTTTCGCCCTGTGCCACTTGCATATTTTCCATCATGCGCTGCAATTCCTCTAGGGCTTGCTGGGCCTCGGCCATGCGGCCCTGTTCCATCAACTCTTGGATGCGGTCCATCATTTTATCCAAATCGGATTGGTTCATCTGCATTTGGTCTTGTGGGGAATTTTGCGCCAAATCTTGATTTTTTCGTGTCTGATCGCGCTCTGCCTGTTGGCGCAATTGACGAATGTAATTTTCGTTCGCTTGCCGTAACTCTTGCATCAATTTTTCAATTTCGGGCTGCGACGCGCCATCGCGCATCGCTTGGGATAAACGTTCTTGTGCTTGGCGCATACGTTCCAGCGCGTCATTGACATCCCCCTCTTCTATGGACAGTGCAAGATCCCAAAGCGCGTCCGCCAATTCAACCCGCTTAGCACGCAATAGGTCACGGGCTTGATACATCTCAAGTTGGCGCAAAATGGTGCGCAGCCGTAAATAATCTGTTTCAGATCGAAAAGCCCCAGCTGGCGCATAACTAACCGAGCGCAGCATGCGCGACACACGATCACCATTTTCCAAAGACCACAACAAATCGCGCCGCATTTCAATCAAAGACGCCGCCACTGGGTCAAAGAACTTTCGTCCTGGCAAAACAACATCCGTCAAAACGGCATGTCCTATCTGACCCAATGCATCCGTCGCAGAGAGTGTCACCACAATGGGCAGATGCAGCATAGGCTCTTTTGAGAAATCTTCGGTCCATATTTCATCAAACGCCTGTGACCGCCCCGTGATCGGCAAGGGAAGGTCAAAAGCTTTGCTTTGATCCAAATCTGGCGCAGCGCTTAACCCAAATTCACGCTCAACGCGGTCCAGATCAAGCATCACCTGCGCACCGACATCAGTGACTTGGAAATCATCTTGCGCTGTGAAAGACAGCTGGCTTTGACCGAAAAATTCGGTTTCAAACCCGCCATTGATTGTCACACTGGGCGCGGCATCTTGGTCCAAACTGATGGTCCAACGCGCCCCATTATCGCCAGAAACAGCCAGTGTTCCTTGGGTTTCAATGCGGAATTCTTGCACCGATGCAGAGGCTGTTGGCGCGTCTTGGGTCCGTTCGGATACCGTTTCTTCGACCAGATAGTCGCCCGGCTGTCCATATAGGCGAATTTGAACCAGACTATGGGGCAGAACACCCAAACGGTCGCGATCGCGTAGGTCATTCAAATACAAGGTGGGGCGTTTGCTGTACTCAGGTGGCGTAATCCAAATTTCCCAAGGCACCACGCCAGCGATATCAGGCGCGCCTTGATCAATCGACCCGACGGAACTGATCCGATCTATCGATCCAAAAAGAACCCCCAATACCAGAACCAACAATGCACTGTAATGCAGTCCAAATGTGTCTTGGTCTGAGATATCAATGCGTGGCATGATTGGACGCAGCGTGGCGGCATCTTGTTGCATTCTGTCTTTATGCTGCTGCCACAAATACGCAACCTGCGGATCCGCGCCCATTTGTGATCTGGCAAAATCTTGTTCCAAAAGAACAGAAAGCGGATGATGGCGGTGTGTTTGATCCAGCTGTTCAATCGCCATCATCAACGACGGTCGCACAAAGCGCAAACACCCATACACAAAGCCCACGCCACAGGCTGACAGTATGCCAAGCCCGACAAACCAGATCGCATCCACGCTTAGCCCATCAAACACGCCAAGCAGCGCAAGCCCCACACCCACACACAAAATCGATGCAAACGGCCAAAAGGCACGCACCAGCGCCTGCACCCACATACCAATTAACGTCAGCAAAATTGCTGACTTCGCCACAGATAATCGCGTTAGGATGTTGGGCCCGCTCAGCGCATCGCTCCCTTTGAATGAATTACAACCACTCGGGAAGTGTATCGCGATTTATCATCTCTTCATAGGTGGGGCGATGGCGAATAACGGCAAATTTATCGCCATTGACCAAAACTTCTGGGATCAAGGGACGCGAATTATATTCGCTGGACATTACCGCGCCATAGGCACCGGCCGACCGAAATGCCACCAAGTCACCCGCCGTTTGTGCCGCCAAATCACGCCCTTTGGCAAAGGTGTCGCCAGATTCGCACACCGGCCCGACGATGTCATATTTCGCGGGCTCAACCCCCGCGACGGGTTCAGTCACCGGCACGATGTCATGATGGGCATCATACATCGCGGGACGGATCAGATCGTTCATTGCGGCATCCAAGATCAGGAATTCGCGATCTTCGCCCTTTTTGACATAG
>RFZH01000097.1 GCA_009920815.1 Paracoccaceae bacterium | reverse complement strand
CTCGACGGGATCAACGGCACAACCTGCGCCGGCGGCAAGCATGTCCATGATCACGGGGTTATGCCGACCGCCGCCCGTTACCAAAAGGCGCGATACCGGTTCAGCCGCAAAATCCATACCAAAGCTAACGGACGCAGCAACCATTGCACAAAGCGTCGCAACCGCATCAGCGTCGGTTAACTCTGCGACCAGATCCAACATGATGCCAAAAGCGTCGCGATCCAGCGATTTTGGCGGGATCTTGTGAAAATATGGATCTTGCAAAAACAACTCAAGCGCGCCGTCCACAACATGACCTTGCTTTGCAACATTGCCATCAGCATCGTAATCGCGCCCAAACCGTGCGCGTATCAGATCATTTATCGGTGCATTTGCGGGCCCCGTGTCAAATGATAACAATGCGCCGACCTCTTCGGGGCGATCAAACCTTGGATCGACAAAGGTCACATTTCCAACACCGCCCAAATTCAAAAACCCAATCGGACGGGTTGCGCCGATATATTTTGCACAAGCGAAATGATAAAACGGTGCAAGAGGCGCACCCTGCCCGCCCCATGCCACATCGTCGGACCGGAAATCCCACACCACAGGCCGCCCCAATTGCTTGGCCAAAACCTGACCATCCCCCAACTGATGCGTGCCGCGCCCCTGTGGATCATGTGCTAAGGTTTGCCCATGAAACCCGATCAGCTCCCCCTCTAGATCACGGGCGACTTCGGCATGGGCGCGGTGTGTTAAATCACGGGCACTGTCCAAAGGATCATCATGCCATTTTCCCAACGCCGCATGTAACACTGCGCGTTCATCATCCAAATATGGCCGATAGCGCGTTGGGCCAAATTCAAGAATGCTTTCCCCATCTGTTACGATCTGTGCCGCATCCACGCCATCCAACGACGTCCCCGACATCAATCCGACCGCTTTTATAGGCTTCTTTGCAATCATCATCTTTCCTTTGCGCGCCATCACAGCTATAGCAATGACGCAAACCTTAAGATGGGGCAAGTGATGACCTTTACACCAAAATCAGATTTCCTTCAGATCATGTTAGAGCGCGGCTTTGTCGCCGATTGCACAGATTATGATGGATTGGATGAAACCTTGGTCGCGGGGGGCATGCCGGCCTATATCGGGTTTGATGCAACGGCAAAATCACTGCACGTTGGATCTCTGATCCAAATCATGATGCTGCGCTGGTTGCAAAAAACCGGTGGCAAGCCAATCACATTGATGGGCGGCGGCACGACCAAAGTGGGTGACCCCAGCTTTCGCGCCGATGAACGCCCCTTGCTAACGGCGGATCAGATTGATGCCAATATTGCGGGGATCAAACAGGTATTCTCCGCCTACCTGACCTATGGCGATGGTGCGTCGGATGCGATGATGATCAACAATGCCGAATGGTTGGACGGGTTGAATTACCTTGAATTCCTGCGCGATGTGGGCCGTCATTTCAGCGTCAACCGCATGCTATCGTTTGAATCGGTCAAATCCCGTTTGGACCGTGAACAATCGCTGTCATTCCTCGAATTCAACTATATGATCTTACAGGCCTATGACTTTATGGAGCTACACCAACGCTATGGCTGTATGCTGCAAATGGGCGGGTCGGATCAGATGGGCAATATCATCAACGGGATGGAGCTGACCCGTCGCGCCGCAAATGGCCGTGTCTTTGGCCTGACCTCGCCGCTGTTGACGACATCCGATGGCAAGAAAATGGGTAAATCGCAAAATGGCGCGGTTTGGTTGAACGCCGATATGTTGTCACCTTACGAATTCTGGCAATTCTGGCGCAATACCACCGACGCCGATGTTGGACGTTTCTTGAAACTTTATACCGAATTGCCGCTGGATGAATGCACCCGTTTGGGCGCATTGGCAGGGTCCGAGATAAACGATGCCAAAGTGATTTTGGCCAACGAAGTCACAGGGTTGCTGCACGGTCTTGATGCTGCCAAAGCGGCCGAAGCCACCGCGCGCGAGGTGTTCGAAAAGGGCGGCGTCGGCGATGACCTGCCCACCTTGACGCTGTCAGCGGCGGATTTGGGCGACGGCATGTCCATCGTGCAAGTGATTGTCCAAGCGGGTCTGGCGAAATCGGGCAAAGAGGCCAAGCGCCTGATCGCCGAAAACGGTGCGCGTTTGAACGACGAACCCCTTACAGATGCTGGCCTGATGGTGTCAGCCGATATGTTAGGCTCACCAATGAAACTGTCAGCAGGCAAAAAACGCCACGCTTTGATCACACTCGGCTGATCCTTTCATCTTTGCAAAAATACTCATTTATCCTGACGGCCCAACATCCACTGGCCGTCGGGATAGAACGCATGAAATGCAAAGGCAAACATAACGTCATGCACAATTGGATTTCCGTCATTATCGGTAACAGTAATGCTTGGAACGCGGTCGGCCGATGCGATCACCCCCGCCCCCAGAGCCGACGCATAAATACCGCGCTTGCGAATACTTACATTTGCTTCGTTGATTTCTGATACGTCCGAAAGTCGTTCGATCGGCCAAGCACGATTTCCAACGCGCACAACACGTGCCAATGGCGCAATATCGTTGGGCGGCAGATCGCCAGTATACAAAAACGGACGTACAGATGTATCATATCCAACATATGGGTTGCGCCCATAGGCCCGATTATAGGACGGCGCGGCCATAATTTGGCCGGTAGGATGTTGTGTTCTGAACATCGCGACGCTTTCGATGACACTTGGGATCGTGGTCAATTCTGCGCCTGTCATATGGCCGACGATGCCACGACCGATTGCTTGTTGCCACCAACTTTGGGTTTCAACATCATACATGATCATGTCAGAATGGCGAAGCTTGCCGGTCACGCCAAATTGTAATTCTTGTCCGTTCACACGCCGATCAAAGACAACCGCAGAATTGCACAAAGGGCAAAAACTGATCAAAACGGGATGATCCGCGATGCGGTCATTGACCAATTCATGCCAGATCAGATAGCGCAAGGGATAAGCACGCGCTATACCTGCCAAACTTAGCGTCAAAACGGGTTCATTGTCTGGCAAGGCCGCCTTTGCAAGGTCCATAAATTCTGGAGAAATCAGGGCTGGAATACCATCTTTTCCCGGCCCCCCTGAAATAATGTCGATCCAGGCGACGTTGGTTTTGCTAAAATCAGTATTTGGCCATTCATTGCGCAAAAAGGTTGGGTCAGCCGCAAGCCGCCCTGTCGAAATTACCAAAAATGCAATAAATAAAAAGATGTACCGCATAATACCCCCCTTCTGTTTGGAACAAGGATATCAAGGTTATGGCAATTTTGCGGTAACGTTTGCGTGCAGCCCGCATGAACGGAACCGCACGCAACCAAGATTTATTCGCTAACCCGCACAGCAATCATGCGATCTGGTTCACCAAGAACCGCACCATTGCGGCCAGCACCGCGTTTAATCGCATCGACAATATCCATCCCGTCTGTCACGCGGCCCACGACCGTGTATTGACCGTTTAGGAAATATCCTTGATCAAACATGATGAAAAACTGACTATTTGCGCTGTTTGGGCTTTGCGAACGCGCCATGCCCACCACGCCGCGATCAAAAGGCACGTCCGAAAATTCAGCCGGTAAATCGGGATAAGACGATCCACCGCGTCCGGCCATACGAATATCATCCCCCAGTTTGCCGAATTCAACATCCCCCGTTTGGGCCATGAAACCGTCAATCACGCGATGAAAGACAATATTGTCATATGCCCCCTCGGTTGCCAAAGTCTTTATCCGCTCAACATTCTGTGGGGCGACATCATCCAGCAAGTCGATCGTCACGATTCCGTTGGCTTCGCCTGCGATTTCAATCGTGATCTCGCTTGCCATCAAAGGGCTGGCCAATACAGTTAATGCAGCGACCAGATTACGCATCAACATCCGCCGCAACCTTTACGCTGATCATGCGATCTGGGTTCATCGGTGGCTCGCCACGGACAATCGCGTCAACATGTTCCATTCCCGAAATCACGCGTCCATAAACGGTGTATTGGCGATTCAAGAAATGGTTATCGTTGAAATTGATAAAGAACTGACTGTTTGCGCTGTCAGGATTGGCTGAGCGCGCAGCACCCAACGTGCCGCGATCATGCGGAATGCCTGAAAACTCTGCCTTTAGATTTGGCAATTCAGATCCGCCTGTCCCAGCCATGCGCAAATCAAAGTCTTTTTCCATATTGCCATTTTTCACGTCACCCGTTTGCGCCATGAACCCATCGATCACACGATGGAAACATACATTGTCATACGCACCAGAGCGGGCCAATTCTTTCATCCGCTCACTGTGTAACGGGGCAATATCAGGCAACAGTTCAATCACAACTGTTCCGTCTTTTAATTCCATCAAGATTGTGTTTTCGGGGTCTTTAATCTCGGCCATTAGCGCGCTCCTTCATTTTGTGATTGCAAAGATACCTAAGGCGCTTTAGCCCAAGGAACAAGTCAAAGCATCGCTAGAAATGCGCGATGTTGCCGATACAGAGAAAGATTTTTTGCAAAAGGGCGACCAAGATGGGCTGGAAAACACTTGACGATATGGATCTTGCGGGCAAACGCGTGCTCACACGCGTTGACATCAACGTACCGATGGACGGCACGGCAGTCACAGATGCCACACGTATCGAAAAAATTGTTCCCACCGTTCGCGACATTTTAGCCAAAGGCGGACGCCCGATTCTGTTGGCCCATTTCGGAAGACCAAAAGGCCAACGCAATGATGACATGAGCTTACGTCACCTTGTGCCAACGCTTGAGCACCACATCGCCGCGCCCGTCACGTTTGTTGCCGATTGTGTAGGTGCTGCAGCAAAAGCAGCCGCAGACACTCTGCCAGATGGTCACGTGTTGATCATGGAAAACACGCGTTTCCACGCAGCTGAGGAAAAAAATGACCCTCAGTTTGCCGCAGAAATTGCAGCGAATGGGGATATCTATTGCAATGATGCGTTTTCTGCCGCCCATCGCGCGCACGCCTCGACCGAAGGTGTTGCGCGCCTGCTGCCATCTTGTGCAGGGCGTTTGATGCAGGCTGAACTCTCTGCACTCGAAGCTGCATTGGGGACGCCGCAGCGCCCCGTCGTGGCGATCGTGGGGGGCGCTAAAGTATCAACCAAACTTGAACTTTTGGGCAACTTGGTGGGCAAGGTCGACCATCTCGTTATTGGCGGCGGTATGGCAAACACCTTCCTAGCTGCCAAGGGCATAGACGTTGGCAAATCTTTGGCAGAACACGATATGACCCCGACCGCGCGGGATATCTTGGCCAAAGCACAAACGGCGGGCTGTGAAATCCATCTGCCAATCGACATCGTCATTGCGCGTGAATTTGCAGCTCATGCTGCAAGCGAAACCCTGCCCGCAGATCAATGCCCAGGCGATGCGATGATCCTGGACACAGGCCCAAAAACGGTTGCTGCTCTCAACGCGGTCTTTGATACCTGTAAAACATTGATTTGGAACGGCCCATTGGGCGCCTTTGAATTACCCCCCTTCAATGCCGCAACGAACGCTGCGGCAGCGCATGCTGCCATGCTTTCAAAATCTGGTGCATTGATATCGGTTGCGGGTGGTGGCGATACGGTCGCCGCGCTCAACCAAGCGGGTGCATCAGCAGACTTTAGCTATATCTCGACCGCAGGGGGCGCGTTTCTTGAATGGATGGAAGGAAAAACACTGCCCGGTGTTGCAGTTTTAGATGACTAATCCATTCATAATTTGCCCATAAAATTAGCCTTTCGACCATAGATCTTAGGCAATCAATGACAGTTAGCGCAATCATCAGAAACGGTTGCGCTAACAACATTGCGCAATCTCGCCAAAGCTTTTACCTGTTCGTCACCACCCACCCTTAGGAGCAGGTCCATGACCAAAGAACGCGACGCAACCCGCCTTGAACAGTTCACCAAAATTAAATCAGGAAATGGCTTTATCGCCGCACTTGATCAAAGCGGCGGATCAACCCCAAAAGCGTTAAAGCTTTACGGCGTAGAAGCGGATCGGTATTCGAACGATGCTGAAATGTACGACTTGATCCATGCGATGCGTCAACGGATCATTACCTCATCGGCGTTTGATGGAACCCGCGTTTTAGGCGCTATTCTTTTCGAAATGACGATGGACCGCGACATCGATGGCACGCCTACTGCGGATTACCTATGGAACAGCTGTGGTGTTGTGCCGTTCCTTAAAGTTGATAAAGGGCTAGCGGACGAAGAAAACCAAGCGCAGTGCTTAAAGCCAATGCCTGAACTTGATGATTTGCTGACGCGGGCTGTGTCAAAAAATATTTTCGGGACCAAAATGCGCTCAGTTATCAATGGCGCAAACCCTGTGGGCGTGCGTGCCGTCGTTGATCAGCAATTCGATATCGGTCTTCAAATCCTGTCGCATGGCCTCATCCCGATCATCGAACCCGAGGTCACAATTTCCATCGCCGACAAAGCCCAAGCCGAAGAATTGTTACGCGACGCCATCTTGGACCGGCTGGATGCGCTTAACGACGATCAGAACGTCATGTTAAAATTAACCCTGCCCGAAATCGCAAACCTCTACAAACCATTGGTCGATCACCCACGCGTGATGCGTGTTGTCGCGCTCTCTGGTGGCTACAGCCTTTCAGAGGCAAACACGCGTTTGGCGCAAAACACGGGTGTCATCGCATCTTTTTCCCGCGCGCTGAGCGAAACATTAAACGCGGGCCAAACAGATGATGAATTCGATCACGCGTTAAATGCGGCCATTCAAGGGATTTACGACGCTTCTGTCGCAGGCTAATCCTTTCGTATCATTATAAAAACCAAAAAAACTCGCCAAAGTCGCGGGTTTTTTATTTTTTGTGAACAAGAGGGATTCACAAACCGAATCACCTATGGCATAGTGGACGAATAACCCCGATCAACGGGGAACTTGAGGCAGTCTATGAGCAGAAATCATACACCATCATTGGGGTTAATTGGCGGATTTATCTTTGCCTTGGCCTTGGGTATGTATTTCACCTTCGCGGCGGTACAAGGCGATTATGGCTTGTTCCGCCGCGCGGAAATCATGGGGGATGCTCAGCGCCTCCAACAAGAACTTGATGCCCTGAAAGTTGATGTGGCACGGATGGAAAACCTAACTCGGCGCATGTCCGACGATTATCTTGATCTTGATTTGCTTGATCAACAGGCACGCGACGTTTTGGGTCAGGTTCGCCCGGACGAAATTATTATCCAATAATTCGTGACCAGCTGCGCAAACGCAACTTCCACATTTTCTGTCTAAAAATATCCTCGCCGAAGGCGATCAACGCCATCTATCACGCAAGGTTTGTTCCGTTTTTTGCATAGCAGCCATGCGCACTAAATTTTTTCTCGCACTTTTATTTCTTTTACTGTAAAAGATAGTTTAACACTAAACTATTTTTATGAGGGCGTTTAGATGGCTGCAAAGAAAGCAACGGCCAAGGCGAATGTTTCGGCTGATGAGCTAAAGAAATACTATCGCGACATGTTATTGATCCGTCGGTTCGAAGAAAAGGCAGGACAATTATATGGGATGGGACTAATCGGAGGCTTTTGCCATCTGTACATTGGCCAAGAGGCCGTAGTTGTCGGTCTCGAGGCCGCAGCAGAAGAAGGTGACAAGCGGATCACATCCTATCGCGACCATGGTCACATGTTGGCCTGTGGCATGGATGCAAACGGCGTGATGGCCGAACTCACCGGACGCGAAGGCGGCTATTCCAAAGGGAAAGGTGGCTCAATGCACATGTTCTCAAAGGAAAAACATTTTTATGGCGGCCATGGTATCGTTGGCGCACAGGTTCCCTTGGGCGCGGGTTTGGCATTTGCAGACAAATACCTTGATAACAAACGTGTGACATTTGCCTATTTCGGGGATGGCGCGGCCAACCAAGGCCAAGTTTATGAAACCTTTAATATGGCAGCCTTGTGGGATTTGCCGGTGATTTTCGTCATCGAAAACAACCAGTATGCCATGGGTACTTCGCAACAACGCTCCACCTCAAGCCAAGAGATTTACCAACGCGGCATCGCGTTTGGTATCCCAGGCGAAGCGGTGGACGGCATGAACGTTTTGGCGGTCAAAGAAGCCTCGGAAAAAGCAGTGGCACATTGCCGCTCTGGCAAGGGTCCATATATCCTAGAGGTCAAGACATATCGCTACCGCGGCCACTCTATGTCTGATCCGGCGAAATACCGGACCCGCGAAGAGGTGCAGAAAATGCGCGATGAACGTGATCCGATTGAAAACGTGCGTTCGATGTTGATCACAGGCGGCCACGCAACAGATGACGATTTGAAAGCCATCGACAAAGAGATCAAAGAGATCGTGAATG
>RFZH01000096.1 GCA_009920815.1 Paracoccaceae bacterium | reverse complement strand
TTTTAAAATGGACTAGACACATCAAAATCTTTCACTGGAATTTCAACCCATGCAACGGTTGTGGTCATTTTAAGTCTCTTTTCAAAATGACAAGGACAGCCTTAACACCCCCATGCCGACAGCGCGGTGTCAGTATGTAACGGTGCGGCCGTGATTTTGGTGTCGGCGCAAGTTTGCCTATTTCTCACATTGGCGTGTTAGGCGTGCTATATCGCTTGGTTTTGGTGCTAGAATAGTCTATGATTTTAAAAAAAGCCTGCATGGCATCATAAAACGAGCAGTAAGATCATGGAAACAGAAGCGCTGGCCTTGGCCACGGATGTGGATTTCTCAATGTGGGCTTTATTCGCCCGCGCGACCTTAACCGTTAAATTGGTTATGTTGCTCTTAATTGGAGCGTCCTTTTGGTCATGGTCAATTATCGTACAACGGACCGTTTTGTACCGCGCCGCACGCAGAGAGGCCGCGCAATTCGATCGTCTTTTTTGGTCAGGCGAACCATTGGATGAACTGTACGCAGAGTTGGGACCCGAACCTGAGGGGCGTGCTGCGCGTGTTTTCGTCTCGGGGATGACGGAATGGGAACGTAGCCAAAAATCCAATGGACAGCTGATTGCGGGCGTACAATCGCGCATTGAACGTTCGATGGATGTCGCTGTGTCCCGTGAAGCAGACGAGTTACAAAAAGGTCTAGGGGTTTTGGCGACCATTGGATCGACGGCGCCGTTCATTGGCCTGTTCGGGACAGTTTGGGGGATCATGAATGCCTTTATCGAAATTGCAGCACAACAAAATACAAATTTAGCCGTGGTCGCCCCTGGTATTGCCGAAGCCCTTTTGGCGACTGGTTTGGGATTGCTTGCTGCTATTCCGGCGGTTGTATTTTATAATAAACTTTCCGCAGACTCGGATCGGATCATCGGCGGATATGAAAGCTTTGCTGATGAATTTGCCACGATCCTAAGTCGCCAATTGGACGCATAACATGGGCGCGGCGATTGCAAAATCACAACCTAAAAAGGGTCGACGTCGTCGCCGGGCCCAGCCAATGGCAGAAATCAACGTGACGCCTTTTGTCGATGTTATGTTGGTCTTGTTGATCATTTTTATGGTGGCTGCCCCAATGTTGACTGTTGGCGTTCCAGTCCAGCTGCCAAAAACGGCGGCCAATGCTTTGGCATCGGAACAAGAAGAGCCGTTGACAATTTCAATGACTGCAGATGGCGGAATTGCAATTCAAAACACGCTTGTGGCACGTGAGGAATTGATTGGGAAATTGCGAGCCATTGCCGCAGAGCGCAGTAGCGACAAGGTTTTTTTGCGTGCCGATGGTGCAATCCGTTATGAGGATGTTGTTCAAATCATGGGTGCACTGAATGCGGGCGGATTTTCCAATATTGGCCTTGTAACAGATGTTGGCGGGCCAACTTTGACTGGGCAGGGTGGCTGAAAAACGCGATGCACATCGGCCATTATATCTCTGGCGGCGCGCATGCAGGTTTGATCTTTTGGGCGCTTTTTGGCGGCATGTTCCGGCCAGAACCAATTCCTTTCGAGGTTGCGAACGTGTCGGTTATCTCCAGCGCTGAATTTGACGCGATCAACGAAGCATATCAGGCTCCTTTGGTTGATACATCCGCACAAGTGTTATTGCCGACGGATGTGTCGGAAGCGGCGCCTGAAGTGTCAAGTGCGATAGACCAGACCACAGAGAGTGTTGCACCACCTGCGCGACCAGATCAAAATGTCGAGGTGACGCGACCTCAACCGCCAGAGCCTTTGGATCAGCCCGAAATCGTGACGGTCATTCCAGATCAACCAAAGCCGCCGCAACCAACGACAACGGATTTGCCGGTGACCGCGCCAACCGCTGCCCCGCGTCCTGCGGATCGTGTCGCACCAGAGGCAGTCGCCCCACCGGAGGAAGACGCGATCGTCGACGAGCAAACCCAAGAAAGTGTTTCTTTGGCTGACACTGGTCAAAAAACCGAGAAGCAAGTACAAGTCGCAAAAGCTCCTGAGGCTGCGACCACAGAGATCATAACCGAGGCAAAAGAGCGTCCATCAGGCGCGCCGTCGTCTTCGCCACGACCACGGGCACGCCCGCCTGAAAGTGAGGTTGCAAAGCCTCAACCAACGCAAGCGGCAGAACAAGAAACTGTCGATACATCATCGGTCCAAGACGCATTGGCCCAAGCCATGGAAGCCGCGCCGTCTGCACCATCGGGGCCGCCCATGACATCGGGCGAAACAGACGCATTTCGGATCTCAGTTCAAGCGTGTTGGGTGGTTGATGTTGGATCAGAGGCGGCGAATGTGACGGTCACAGTTGCGATGTCTTTGGACCGTGATGGCAAGGTCGACAGCAACAGCCTTAAGTTGTTGGCCAGCGTGGGCGGTTCAGAAAATGCAACGAAAACTGCGTTCCAAGCCGCTAGACGCGCGATTTTACGCTGTCAAAAGGATGGCTATAAACTTCCCGTTGAAAAATACGATCATTGGCGGGATATCGAAATTACCTTTAACCCAGAAGAGATGAGGACAAGATAATGTTCCGATTTTTGATTTTAACAATGTTTTGGATTACCGCCACTGTGGCACATGCTGCGCCCTTGCGGATTGAAATCAAAAACGGCGTGATTGAACCTTTACCTTTTGCTGCACCCTATTTTGTTGCTGAAAACTCTGCTGCCAATCAACTGGCAGAGGACCTTGTGACAGTCATTTCCCAAGATTTGGTTGGCACCGGATTATTCCGCGAAATTCCCCAAAGTGCATTCATCAGTGGGATCACCAGCTTTGCTTCGCCCATCCAATATGCTGACTGGAAAGCAATCAATGCACAAGCTTTGTTGGCGGGTGCCGTTTCCGTTGAAGGAGGGTCTGTAACAGTAAAATTTCGTGTTTATGATGTTTTCGCGAACCAAGAATTGGGTGCAGGGCTTAAGTTTTCAGGTACGAAAGACGGGTGGCGCCGTATTGCACATAAGGTCGCCGATGTTGTTTACAGCCGCATAACAGGCGAAAGCGGATATTTTGATAGCCGCGTCGTCTTTGTCGCTGAGTCAGGATCAAAGGGGCAGCGCCGAAAAAGATTGGCAATCATGGATTATGACGGTGCGAACGTGACCTATTTGACAGGCGCCGATGATATCGTACTTGCACCACGTTTTTCGCCGACGGGGGATCGTGTGCTTTACACAAGCTATGAAACTGGTTTCCCACGTATTTATGTGATGGATGTAGGATCGGCGTGTTTATTCACTTGAACAAGGCGGGAACACAGATATTTATTCTATGACCCTCGCCTCGGGGCAAAGCAGACGTTTGACCAGCGACGCATCGATTGAAACTGCGCCAAGCTTTTCTCCTGATGGCAGTCAAATTGTTTTTGAAAGTGACCGATCTGGATCGCAGCAATTGTACATCATGTCTGCAAATGGCGGTGCTGCCAAACGGATCAGTTTTGGTGATGGTCGCTATGGCACGCCCGTATGGTCACCACGTGGCGACATGATCGCATTTACCAAACAAAGCAAAGGACGTTTCCACATTGGTGTCATGCGCACAGATGGTTCCGAGGAACGTTTGCTGACAGCATCATTTTTGGACGAGGGCCCAACATGGTCCCCTAACGGCCGCGTCATTATGTTCACCCGCGAAACCCAAGGTGTCACCGGCAAAGCAAATCTGTATTCCGTTGATATTTCAGGTCGCAACCTTAAGCCGGTGCCAACGGCTTCGGGCGGATCTGATCCTGCCTGGTCACCGTTGGGAAAATAGCGCCATTTGCATAGAGTCTGAACTATGGTACAAATGAAAAGAAACATGGGATAAAATCATGAAAAATAGATATCGAGTAGTCTTAATCATCTCCGCCCTGGCGTTGGCGGCGTGTTCGAACAACAAACCCGGGTCGTACTTAGACGGCAGCGCCGGCACCACTGGCAGCGGTTATGAAGCGGGGTCCGCCAGTGATCCAGCATCGCCTGCATATTTTCAACAAACTGTGGGGGATCGCGTATATTTTGCGGTTGATCAAGCCACGGTCGATGGTGCCGCGCAGGCGACACTTCAAGCGCAGGCAGATTGGTTGATCGCAAACTCTGAATATTCGATGACAATCGAAGGCCACGCAGATGAACAGGGCACCCGCGAATATAACCTTGCCCTAGGTGCGCGTCGCGCAAATGCTGTCCGCGAATTCTTGACGTCGCGCGGTGTCTCAGGAGATCGTTTGCAGACCGTCAGCTATGGCAAAGAACGTCCTGCAGAATTGTGTAGCGCAGAGTCATGTTATTCATTGAACCGTCGTGCAGTATCGGTTCTAAATAACGTCAATTTCTAAGAACGGTGGGTGGGATGCGTATCTTTTTGGGCATTTTGCTATTGCTAAGCGTACCGATTGCGGCGCACGCTCAGGATCGGGCGCAAAGCTTGGCAGACATTCGGCAGGATTTGAACATTTTGTATGTCGAAATGCAGCGCTTAAAACGAGAGCTTTCCACCACCCAATCCCCTAATGCAGTTGCTGGCAATGGATCTGTCATTGATCGTGTGAACGCGCTCGAAGCGCAGGTGCGCGATTTGACAGCGGCAACCGAGAAGTTGGAATATCGCGTCAACCGCATCGTCACGGATGGTACAAATCGTATTGGTGATCTTGAATTTCGGTTGGTTGAGTTAGAGGGCGGTGATATTTCAAAATTGGGGGAAACAACTACCTTAGGGGGCGAAGAGATTGCTTTGCCCTCTGTGCCCCAACCGGAAACCAATGGCCCCGAATTGGCCATTGGCGAAAAAGTGGATTTTGATAACGCAAAACGTGCGTTTGAAGATGGTAAATATCAAGACAGCGCAGAAATGATGGCGCGCTTTACTCAGACATATCCAGACAGCCCACTTACGCCTCAAGCGATGTTGATCCGGGGAAATGCCTTTGCTGCCCTGAGTGACCATAAATCAAGTGCTCGGGCCTATCTTGAGGGGTTTTCGACCTATCCCGTGTCCGAGGTCGCCCCCGAAACACTCTACCGTTTAGGTGATGCGTTGGGCGAGTTGGGGCAAACGGATGCGGGTTGTCAAACGCTTAGCCAAGTGGCAATTCGGTTTCCAGGAAATGATTTTGTTGCCCAAGCTGAGGCACGCATGACCACATTAGGGTGTCAGTGACAAAAGACTTAAATGAACGTTTTGCCGCGGCGATGGTCGCCGTTTTTGACAAAGTGCCGGAACCGCTTTGTCTTGCTGTGTCGGGCGGAAGCGATAGCATGGCACTGATGGCGCTGATCGCGTCTTGGCAACAACAGCATTCGCCGGCGACAAAGGTGTCAGTGATTACTGTCGATCATCGTCTGCGCCCAGCAAGTGCGGGAGAGGCTGATTTTGTAAAATCGCGCGCAAAATCTTATGGTTTTGATCATCACACCTTGGTTTGGACCGGATGGGATGGGACCGGCAATACACAAAACGAAGCGCGTCAGGCGCGATATGATTTGATCAATGGGCATCTGGGGGAAAACGCAACGATTTTGACCGGCCATACACTGGATGACCAGGCCGAAACGGTTCTTATGCGCATTAAACGCGGTTCAGGGGTCGATGGGTTGGCCGCGATGCAACCTAGAATGACGCAACATAATGGTTTGACTGTGGCGCGTCCTCTCTTGGCATTCCGACGACAGGAATTGCGGACCTATCTCCGCGCTCATGCGATCGATTGGGTTGATGATCCATCTAATGAGAATACACAGTATGATCGTGTTGCCATACGCGCACTGCTTCCTGAATTGGAAAAAGCCGGGATTTCTGCCGAAAAATTTGCGTTGATGGCCCACCATATGGCACATGCGCAAAAGGTTTTGCAACATGCTGCGCAAGTCGCGTTTGATGCAATCGGTGAACAAACGCCTATTGGTCTTGCTTTTAGAGAAACAGACTTTTGGACCTTGGAACGTGACATCCAGACGCGCCTGATTTCAGCGGCGATCATGTGGACGTCAAACGTGCCATTTCGGCCGCGGTATGACACCCTGACCAAATGCCTAGGTCAAGTGCAAACAGGGCACGCACAAACTTTGATGGGGGCTCTAATGTTCCGCAGCCGCGGTAAAATTTGTGTGGTCCGCGAATATGCGCGGTGTGCCGAGACTGTTGCAATGCTCATGGGAACAGTTTGGGATAATATTTGGCGCATTCAAAACGACACATCAGAAGCACAGGTTGGCTGCCTTGGTGAAAAAGGTGTCGCACAGTTGGATCCAGCTTGTAAAAAATTATTTCCGTCGCGTGCTTTATGGGCGCAGCCTGCTATCTTTCAAAATGACAAATTATTGGCAGCGCCTAGTTTAATTGAAAAAGATGCTGCTTATTTGCGCGATTTACGCCCAAAGTTTAGAGAATTTCTAAAAGGCCATTGAACCTGCTGATCCATTGTCTATTTATGTGGAAACGCTTGTGTGATACACATAGGCTCTAGCTAGGTTAGGAGAGTTTCCTTGGGCAACAATCGTAATATCGCGTTTTGGGTGGTCTTATTCTTGGTCATCGTCGTGTTGTTTAACGTCTTTAGTGGCGGTGGTTCATCTATGCAAAGCCGTGAAATCAGCTATTCTGATTTCGTCGCGTCGGTCGAACAGGGTGACGTCACAGCGGTCACCCTAGATGGCGAGCAGGTAAAATTCATCGGCAGTGATAAACGCGAATATGTCACAATTCGTCCTTTGGATTCAAATGTGACTGAATTTTTGATCGCCAATAAGGTTGCCATTCGCGCCGAAGCACAGGAACAGTCTGGTTTACAATCTTTCTTTATGACGATCTTCCCATTCCTGCTTTTGATCGGTGTGTGGATATATTTCATGAACCGCATGCAGGGTGGTGGAAAAGGTGGCGCAATGGGTTTTGGCAAATCCAAAGCCAAGCTTTTGACCGAAAAACAAGGTCGCGTCACATTTGACGATGTTGCAGGGATTGATGAGGCCAAAGAAGAGCTAGAGGAAATCGTAGAATTTCTGCGTAACCCACAGAAATTTAGCCGCCTCGGTGGCAAGATCCCTAAAGGCGCCTTGTTAGTGGGCCCTCCGGGTACTGGTAAAACCTTGTTGGCGCGCGCCATTGCGGGCGAAGCTGGTGTGCCGTTCTTTACCATCTCGGGCTCTGACTTTGTGGAAATGTTCGTGGGTGTTGGCGCAAGCCGTGTACGCGACATGTTTGAGCAAGCTAAGAAAAATGCACCATGTATCGTGTTCATCGACGAAATCGACGCCGTTGGTCGCCACCGTGGTGCAGGTTATGGCGGCGGAAACGACGAACGTGAACAGACATTGAACCAGTTGCTGGTTGAAATGGATGGGTTTGAAGCAAACGAAGGCGTGATCATTATCGCCGCAACAAACCGTCGTGACGTCCTTGATCCGGCTCTATTGCGTCCGGGCCGATTTGACCGCCAGGTCACTGTGCCAAACCCGGATATCAAAGGCCGTGAAAAAATCTTGAACGTTCATGCACGCAAAACTCCCTTGGGTCCAGATGTTGATCTGCGTTTGATTGCGCGCGGCACACCCGGGTTTTCGGGGGCCGATCTGGCGAACCTAGTGAACGAGGCCGCCTTGATGGCCGCGCGTGTGGGACGATCTGTTGTCACAATGGTTGATTTCGAAAACGCCAAAGACAAGGTGATGATGGGCGCAGAGCGCCGGTCAATGGTGCTAACTCAGGACCAAAAAGAAAAAACCGCGTATCACGAAGCAGGGCATGCCGTCGTTGGTCTATCGTTGCCACAGTGTGATCCGGTTTATAAGGCCACAATCATTCCGCGCGGTGGCGCACTGGGTATGGTTGTATCGTTGCCTGAAATTGATCGCCTGAACTGGCACAAGTCCGAATGTGAAGAAAAGCTTGCTATGACTATGGCGGGTAAGGCGGCTGAGATCATGAAGTATGGACCAGAGAACGTGTCCAATGGTCCAGCGGGCGATATCCAACAGGCGTCTGGCCTAGCGCGTGCGATGGTATTGCGCTGGGGTATGTCCGACAAAGTTGGCAACATCGATTACTCTGAGGCGCATGAAGGATATCAAGGCAACACGGCTGGTTTGTCGGTGTCTGCGTCGACGAAAGAGTTGATTGAGGAAGAAGTAAAGCGTTTCATTCAAGATGCCTATGAACGTGCCTATGCCATTCTGACCGAAAAGAAAGACGAGTGGGAACGCTTGGCACAAGGTTTGTTGGAATATGAAACCCTGACGGGTGATGAAATCAAACGTGTCATGGCAGGTGATCCGCCAAATGGATCCAGCGATGATGATGAGGGCAGTGCGCCATCCATCACCGCAATTCCCAAGACAAAGGCCAAAGCAAAGCCCAGCGGACCAGATTTGGCCCCTGAACCGAGCTAAACCAAAGGCACCCGATCGGGTGCC
>RFZH01000095.1 GCA_009920815.1 Paracoccaceae bacterium | reverse complement strand
GCACAAAAGCATGCTTGTATCGCCCCGCAAAAACATCGCGACACAATCGCTTAGGTTGCCGGCGCGGACACGGAATTGAACCCGAGGAAACGCAGATTTTGCCTGCAGGGCCATATCTGGAAAAGTTGAAAATACAGGCGTGTGTTGCGCGGCGATTGGCACAATGGATGCCGCTGGATCATGATGTGCGATCTTTAACTTTAGCTCGTTCAACCGCGCGACAAACAGGCGGATTTCGGCTTCGTTTTGGGTTAGGGCAGGGTTGATATCGATGCTATTTTTTTTACGCACCAAGATGTCAAGGCCGAGCCAGTCTTCAAAGCTTCGGATGCGTCGCGAAAACGCAGGTTGTGTAATGTTTCGACGCTCTGCAGCGCGTGTCATGTTTTTTTCTTCTAGCAAAACCAGAACGTCATCAAACCAACGCATGTCCATGTGAATTCCTCCCACTCATACTTTTTATATGGGCAGACAAAGAAAAAAGCACTGTTTTTTTGATTTAACCTTTGAAATAGTTTGCCTGAAATTTAAGAAGGGGCCTCACGTGGTAGAGCAAACAGAAACACTTGAACATTTATCCGCGCATCGGTCAGAATTGATGCTGAGCAGATGCAAGGATCTTTCGATCGCCCTTGCGCGCTTTCCGCGCGTTGCACTTGGGCACCTGCCGACGCCTCTTGAACCGATGGATCGCCTAAGCGAAGAATTGGGCGGACCGCGCCTATGGGTCAAGCGCGATGATTGCACTGGATTATCATCAGGTGGCAATAAAACCCGCAAGTTGGAATTTTTGATTGCTGATGCGATCGAAAACGGCGCAGATACGATCATCACCCAAGGCGCCACACAATCAAATCATGCGCGACAAACCGCGGCAGCGGCGGCAAAGGTTGGAATGGCCTGTCATATTCTGCTTGAGGATCGTACCGGATCAAATGAAATCAACTATAACCTGAATGGCAACGTGTTGCTGGATCGCCTACATGGGGCTTCGGTTTCGAAACGGCCAGGCGGTGCTGATATGAATGCCGAAATGGAGGCGCTTGCAGAAAAACTGCGCGCAGGTGGCGCAAAGCCTTACATCATACCAGGTGGTGGTTCTAACCCGATTGGTGCTCTGGGCTATGTGAATTGTGCCCGTGAATTGATTGACCAAGCAGAAAATAACGGTTTGAAAATCGATGCGCTTGTGCATGCAACGGGCAGCTCTGGCACGCAAGCTGGTTTGGTGACGGGTCTCGCTGCGGTGAAAAGCGATATTCATCTCTTGGGCATTGGTGTTCGTGCGCCCCAAGAAAAACAGGAAGGCATGGTCTATGATCTCGCGGTGCGGACTGCTGACCACATCGGGACAGGTATCTCGATTGATCGCGAAGCGGTGCGTGCAAATTGCGATTATGTCGGGTCCGGTTACGGCATCCCAACCGAAGGTATGATAAGCGCGGTTAAGTTGCTGGCCCGCACCGAAGGTCTTTTGTTTGACCCAGTCTATTCTGGCAAGGGTTTGGATGGGCTGATTGACCAAGTCCGCGAAGGTTATTTCGATGGTATGGACAATGTCGTCTTTTTACACACCGGCGGCAGTGCGGCGCTATTTGGATATGACCAAACCTTTGATCTGCACGGTTACACAAACTGAACCACAATAAAATAAATATAAAATACCAACAAGGAGAACGAAATATGACACTAAAAAAGATGTTAATCAGTACAGCAATATTTGCGGCGTCCTGTGGATCTGCATTTGCTGAAGATGTGAAAATCGGCGTCCCAACATGGACTGGTGCGCAAGCGATTGCCCATGTTTTGGGCGAAGTGGTTAAAACCCGTATCGGCGGTACGGTCGAATATGTGCCTGGCAACAATGCGACCATATTCCAGGCGATGGATCAGGGAAAAGGCGACATTGACGTGCACCCAGATGTCTGGTTGCCAAACCAAGAAAGCTTTACAAAGAAATATGTCGATGAAGCTGGCACAGTGACCTTGTCCTCGAACCCCTACGAAGGAAACCAAGGTTTTTGTGTGTCCAAGGATTTTGCGGCCGCAAATAACATCACTGACATAACTGATTTGGGTCGTCCTGATGTTGCGGCGTTGATGGACAGCGACGGCAATGGAAAAGGTGAAATCTGGATCGGTGCGCCAGGTTGGGCTTCTGCAAATGTGAACGAAGTCAAGGTACGCGACTATGGCCTGTCCGATTTCCTTGAGCCAATTCGCGCAGAAGAGGCTGTGAAAACAGCACGTATCAAAGACAGTATCGCCAAGGGCGAAGGCTATGCCTTTTATTGCTATACACCACATGCAGTCTGGTACATGTTCGACGTCGTGATGTTGACAGAACCGACCTATGACCCTGAAAAGTATAAAATGGTTCAGCCCTCAGATGATGCAGACTGGTTTGCAAAGTCTTATGTTGCGTCGAAAGATGCCTTGAAGCAGGTGCAAATTGCGTGGTCCAATTCATTGGTTGATCGTTCGCCTGCAATTGCAGAGTTTTTCCAAAACTTTGCACTGACTGCGGATGATGTCAGTAGCCTTGCCTATGAAATCAGCGCAAAAGATCGTGATCCCGCGGAAGTGGCTGCAGAATGGGTTGCTGCGAATTCTGCGCGTGTTGACGCCATGTTGGGCTTATAATTCATACTAAATAAGACGCGACGGCGCAGAGCTTTATCTGCGCCGTCATCCGTCATAGGACAAATGAGGCAACGCAGGGATGACCCCAGAAACAGTAATCGAGATTTCCCATGTTTGGAAAATTTTTGGCGCCCGAGCGGATGTTGCCTTACAGGCCATTCGTGATCGTGGTTTGACCAAGGCAGAGGTTTTATCCGAATTCAATTCGGTCGTCGGCGTTGCCGATGTCAGTTTGGATGTAAAGCGTGGCGAAATCTTTTGTATTATGGGGCTATCAGGCAGTGGCAAATCAACATTGGTCCGCCATTTCAATCGTTTGCTGGAACCCACGGATGGCAAAATCATGATCGAAGGCACAGATGTTATGGCCTTGGATCCTCGGTCGCTACAAAAGTTCCGTAATGAAAAAATCGGTATGGTCTTCCAGAATTTTGCGTTGATGCCGCATCGATCTGTTTTGGACAATGTCGCGATGCCGCTGGAAATTCGCAAGGTACCCAAAAACGAACGTCTGCGTCAGGCCGCGGCGATTTTGGATATTGTGGAGCTTGGGGCATGGGGTGCGAAATTTGCGCACGAACTTTCGGGCGGTATGCAACAACGTGTTGGGCTGGCGCGGGCCTTGGCTGCGAACCCAGATGTTTTGTTGATGGATGAACCATTTTCGGCGCTGGATCCCTTGATCCGACGCCAATTGCAGGATGAATTTATTCGTCTGTCAAAAATCTTAAAAAAGACAACCATTTTTATAACCCATGATTTGGACGAAGCGGTCCGCATCGGTGATCGTATCGCAATCATGCGGGATGGAAAAATGGTCCAAGTCGGGACTGCAGAAGATATTGTTATGCATCCTGCTGACGATTATGTCGCTGACTTTGTGGCCGGAATATCGCGCCTAAAGGTCGTACATGCACACGCCGTCATGCAGCCGATAGACGCTTATGTCAGTGCATATGGCACTATCGCGGCCGACGCGCGTCGCGTGAATGCAAGCGAAACACTTAGCACGCTGATCAATCTGGCAATTGATGATGAAAATCCAATCATCGTTCAAGATCAAGGCGCAGATGTCGGTGTCATCACCCGCGCCGATTTATTGCGAACAGTTATCGAAGGGACAGAAGTTTCATGACCGATCTTGGCACAAATCCGTTAGAGGATACCCAAAGCGACGCCGCCTTGGCCTATGCGAAAGAACGGCAAGATAATATTCGGACCTTTGTTCGTACAAACCCCGATTATTATATCAAAAATTTTGACAAAATTGGTATGTCTGCGCGGTTTACGCCGACTTTTAATTTATTTGCGGGATTATTCGGTCCGATTTGGTTTGGCGCGCGCGGATTGTGGGCATGGGCACTAAGTTTTTTAATTCTTGAAGCGCTCGCATTTGTTCAGATTTCGCGCGGGCTTTTTGGTGATTTGGCGGCGGATGCTATGGCACGTATCGCGTCAATCGAAAATACGCTCGAATTGCGCAGACAGCAACTGGCCGCTGCGATTGAAAGTGGATCAGATCGCGTTGATGCGTTCAAACGTACAGTTGAATCGCTTGAAGCGAATATAGGTGGGATAAGAGACGAAGCCGCTGCCCTTGCGGCACAAGGCCCAAGCATTGCGATGACGGGATTATCTGTGCCGCGATGTTGCATTATAGCTTTCCGGATCGCTATGAAATCCTGTCATCTTTTCCAACGCACAGTGATTTTAGATTGGTCAGCATCGATAGCGTAGAAGCGTTTTTTAACTGGGCTGTCTTGAATGGCGAGGCATTATTTGACGCGATCACCTATGTCATTCGTATTGTGCTTGACGCATTAGAAGTTGTCTTTGTCAGCACACCCTGGATTGTCATCGCCAGTATCATCATTCTGTTAACCTGGTTGACGGCTGGCGTGCGCATGGCCATCTATTCCAGTGCTTTTCTGGCATATATGGGGCTATTAGGGTTTTGGGAAAAGGCCATGACAACCCTTGCCTTGTTGGGGACTGCTGCGTGTTTGTCGATTTTGATTGGCATTCCGTTGGGAATGTTTGCGGCAAGGCGACCCCGCTTTTATGCGTTCATTCAACCAATCATGGACTTTATGCAAACTATGCCTGCCTTTGTCTTTATGATCCCTGTCATTGCCTTTTTCGGAACGGGTAAGCCCGCGGCTGTGGTCACGACAATGATTTTTGGTGGTACGCCAGTAGTTCGTTTGACAGTGCTTGGATTGCGCGGCGTTCCTGAAAGCGTACGCGAAGCAGCGATCAGTTTCGGTGCCAACAAGTGGTATTTATTGACCAAGGTTGATTTGCCTCTGGCCAGTCCGTCAATACGTGCGGGGATAAACCAAACCATTATGTTATCTTTGGCGATGGTCGTTGTTGCATCGCTGATTGGTGCCAAAGGATTGGGAGAAGATGTTTTAGAGGCCTTGCAATACGCAAATGTTGGCCAAGGGATCCTTGCAGGGTTTTCTATTCTGTTCTGCGCTATGATCTTGGATCGTATTGTGCAAGGTGGGCGCAGATGAAGCCTTTGGTGCTTGTGCATGGGTTTATGGGGGGCGCTGCACAGTGGGACGGCGCACTCGACCTGATCATGCAGCAGCGTGAAGTCATCGCCGTTGATTTGCCTGGATTTGGAGAGAATGCAGATTTAACACCGCTGGACACGATTGCTGCGTTTGCCGATTGGGTATTAAGTTATCTTTCTAAAAAAAAGATCGATGATTTTCATCTTTTAGGCCATTCCATGGGAGGAATGATCGCACAGGAAATGGTTCGAAAATCCAGCGCACGGGTTGATCAGTTAATCTTATATGCGACGGGATCAATCGGTGAATTGCCTGGGCGTTTTGAAACCATCGAACACAGTAAACAACGCGCGATCGCAGATGGACCAAAGGCAACAGCGCGTCGTATTTCGGCGACGTGGTTTTTGAACGGTGACGCAGCGGATGGGTATGCCCATTGTGCCGCGATTGCAGAAAAATCATCATCGGCCGCTATCCAAGCCGGGCTAAGTGCAATGGCGGGGTGGTCGGGTGTGCAAAATTTGGGTGCAATTCGTCAAAACACATTGGTTTTGTGGGGTGACCAAGACCGCACATATCCATGGGATCAAATCGAACGATTATGGCGGTCTATTCCAAACAGTAGGCTTGCAGTGGTGCCAGACTGTGCACATGCCGTCCACGCGGAAAACCCTGAAATTTTTCAACGTCTTATCATTGGTTTTCTAAAGACATAAACCTGTTTGAATTTAGCACAAGAGTGCCGTATCTGCACAGCAAAGCGGACATTGGTTTGTCTGAAACAGAGTGATCGGAATAAGAATGCAAAACGCAATAACCACATTTTGGCATGTAAATTTTCGTGGCCTTTTGATCGCTGCCGTGATCGCGGCAGCTGCAACATTTTTATCCGAACACTATGGGGCGCCTGCCATGTTGTTTGCGCTGTTGATCGGGATGGCGTTTCACTTTTTGCACACCGATGTGACCTTTTCCAAAGGTCTTGATTTCTCTGCCAAGACTCTGCTGCGGTTTGGTGTCGGTCTGTTGGGATTGCGGTTGAGTATTAGTGATGTTGAAAGCGTTGGCTATAGCTCGGTTGGTGCTGTGGTCGGATTTGTTTTGGCAACCTTGGCCTGTGGCGCCGTTTTATCACGTCTGTTTGGACGGCGATTAGCATTTGGATTGCTGGCGGGCGGTTCGGTGGCAATCTGTGGTGCCTCTGCTGCATTGGCGATTTCATCGGTCTTGCCGGCGCGTGAGGATCGGGAAAAAGACGCGTTGTTTGTCGTCATCGGGGTCACCGCGTTGTCGACAATCGCGATGGTTGTTTATCCAATCCTGTTCAAGGCGATGGGCATGACCGACGTCGAGAGCGGATTTTTGATTGGTGCGACCATTCATGATGTCGCACAGGTTGTCGGTGCTGGCTATTCGATCAGTGATGATGCTGGCGTGATCGCAACCTTTGTGAAAATGCTCCGCGTGGCTTTGTTGCCCGTCGTCATGATTGTCGCAATGCTTATTTTAAGTGGTGCGCAATCACAAAAAGTGACTGTGCCGTGGTTTTTGGTGATGTTTCTGATCCTCGCAGTTTTGGCAAATTCTGGAATGGTGCCGCAGGCCATAATCGACATCGCAAATGGTGTGTCACGATGGTGTTTGGTCATTGCAATTTCTGCTTTGGGCGTCAAAACCAGCTTGGCGGCGTTTCTTAAAGTTAAACCAAGTTATGGTATCATCCTTGTCGCTGAAACGGTATTCCTATTGCTGATTGCAATCGGGTATGTCGTGTTTGTTGGCCTATAATATGTGGATTGCGTATTGGCATTAGCCTGTTCTATCACAATTAATAAGCTATAGATTTTTGTCGGAGGCAAAGCATGCCAAAAAAACAGTTGATATTTGAACGTGGCACAGGGACGGCGCTGCGATCTGGCAATTATACCAAGGCAGCAATTCGGGCGGTCGAAGATGCGCTTTGGCACCATTCAATAAATGTCGCCGAAGTGTTTGGGGCTGATAAATCCGACATGATAATTGATGTTGAAATCGCATGCCAAGCGCCTGACCAAGTTGATGGCCAAGCTGTTTGTGCAGTTTTTCCCTATGGGCATGTGCAGGTGCGTGCGGTTTCTGGCGGCTTGGACATCGTGAACCCCCACTACACAGATGATCGTAAGACGATCATTGCCCATGCGGCCATTAAGGTTTCCTTAGATCTTGAACATCGCGAGGTGGCAGAGTGAAACGTTTGATTTTGGAAATTGGTTCGGGCGCGGATCTATATGGATTAGACTATAGCAAGGCTGCAACCCGCGCTGTTCAAGAGACGCTGCGCCACAGTTCAATAACGTTGTTTCGCGCGCTCGAGATTGATCACACAGAAATGAACGTTGTGGTAACGATCGGCGTGCAAGAACCTGACAAAGTAAGCCACGAACAAGTGATTGCGCATATTCCTCGCGGCAACCCTGAGCTAAGAATTGTGTTTGGTGGGCAAAACATCTCTGATGAAACAGGAGCCGTGACCAGCGTCGTCGCAACCTGCGCTATTGAGGCATTTATCCCGGATCTATCGACCCGGTTTAGCGTTGTGAAAAGGGCGCTTTAATTTTCCTAGTGTATTCATCAAAGCGGGAAATGACACG
Organism: Paracoccaceae bacterium; assembly: GCA_009920815.1. GTDB lineage: Bacteria > Pseudomonadota > Alphaproteobacteria > Rhodobacterales > Rhodobacteraceae > CAJXSD01. The sequence goes on along the minus strand of RFZH01000095.1, from coordinate 693 downwards.
CCACCTTTTGTGCCTGATCTAGAACCGATAATTCCGGATCAGATTGGGCACAAATATCCTGAGCGTATGGGCAACGCGATCTAAAGCGGCATCCTTTCGGCATATTTAATGGATCAGGAGGATCACCGTGAATAAGACTTTGCCGATCCTCTTGCACGACTGTTCGTTCGACGCTTGGAACTGAGGCAAGCAATGCTTTTGTATAGGGGTGTCGTGGTTTGGAAAATAGCGCGATCCGTTCCGCGTGTTCGACAACCTTACCCATGTACATAACTGCAACGCTGTCACACATATGCTGCACAACGCCCAAGTCGTGGCTGATAAAGACATATGTCAGTCCAAAGTCACTTTGGAGTCGGCGCAGCAAATTTAAGATCTGTGCTTGAACGGCGACGTCTAGTGCGCTGACGGGTTCGTCACAGATGATAACATCCGGCCGTGTTGCTAATGCGCGCGCGATGCCAATCCGTTGACGTTGTCCACCAGAAAATTGATGCGGAAATAGGGCTTTTTGTTCAGATCTCAAACCAACCGCCGCAAACAAGTCATCGACGATTGTTTCCGTTTCCTGCTTGCTGATTTTTTTCAAACTTTCCAGTGGTTCGCTCACGATGTCTTTTGCGCGTTTGCGTGGATTGAGAGAAGAATAGGGATCTTGAAAAATGACTTGAACGCGTTGGCGCATTGCGCGTA
>RFZH01000094.1 GCA_009920815.1 Paracoccaceae bacterium | reverse complement strand
GTTTCGCGGGGGGCGTATCATCTTCGACCCAGACCAAATCGGTCACTTTGTTTTTGCGCGCGGCGCGACGCAGCGCCCAGTCTTGGGCCACGCGCCCATGACGAGACGCGCCCAAGCGCACCAAAACACGGCCAATAAAGCTTACATATGTGGTCACCCATACGCGCGCCGCCAAAAGAGCAGGGGTAAAGACCAAGGTCAAAACCGTGGCAATCCCCAGACCGAACACGACCGCGGTTGCCAGCTGTTTCCACCACAATGATGTCGGGCTGTCGATCGAATAGCCGCCATTGATGAAATCAAGGCTTAGCCCAAACATCATTGGGGCCAGGCCCGCCATCGTGGTGATGGTCGTCAACAAAACGGGGCGAATACGTTGTTCGGCCGTGCGCACGATTGCTTCTATCTTTGGCATGGTGCGCGCAAATTCTTGGTAGGTATCGATCAACACAATGTTGTTGTTGACGACGATCCCTGCCAAGGCGACGATCCCCGTTCCCGTCATGATGACCGAAAACGATTGCTGCATGATCAACATACCTATCAAAACGCCGACGGTGGACAAGATCACCGCCAAAAGCACGACGACAGAGTTATAAAAACTGTTGAATTGCGCCAACAAGATAATGAACATCAAAGCAAGTGCTGCCGAAAACGCGCTGGACAAGAACGCTTGGCTTTCTTTTTGATCTTCTTGATCACCTGTCCATTCCCATGACATGCCCGCAGGGAAGGCTGTGTTTTCCAAAACACTGGTAAGATATGCGATGCGTTCGTTGTCATTGATCGGAATTTCAACACTGTTGCCGTTTTCGTCAACATCTGTGCGCGTCAGACCTTTTGTCACGGCCGCTTTGACGTCCAAATACCGTTTTTGATCCACGCGTTTGATTTCAGCCAATTTCGCAACTGGTTCGCGTGTGATGAAATTTGACAAAGGCACCAATCCGTCGCGTGTGCGCACCTTGAGCGTATCAAGGGTGCTAAGCACGCGATAATCTTCGGGCAAGCGCACGCGAATTTCGACCTCTTCATCCGAACTGTCAACGCGCATGGTATCCAGCAATATCCCACGTGTGACCAGCTGAACCATGGCGCCCACGGTCGCAACATCGGCACCATAGCGCCCCGCTTTTTCAACATCGACATTGATTTGCCAATCGATACCGGGCAGGGGGCGGCTGTCTTCGATCAGCGTCAATCCTTTGGTCTGGTGGAACAGCTCAGACATTTGACCCGCCACTTGGATCAAATCTTCGAGGCTGTCACTGGCCAAACGCAAATGCACAGGCTTGGCAGAGGCAGGACCACGTGACAGGTTCAAAACCTCTATTTCGATCCCCGGGATGTCACGCAATTGGGCGGTGATTTCGTCTAAAACAACGTTGCCGTCCAAGTCGGGGCGATCACGACGCTCTTCCCATGGAATTGTTTCAAGTTGTATTTGCCCGATGCTGTCAGAGGGTGCCTGACCACCGCCTGTGTTTTGGTTCAATCCACCTTTGCCCGCAAATGAAAACGCGGTTTGAATCCCAGGATGTGCCAAAACCACGGTTTCAGCTTGTTTGACCAAGTGATCTTTTTCCTCAAGCGACAGGTTGCCGCGCGCACGAACGTAAACGATGGCTTGCTCTGGTTCGGATTCAACAAAGAAATCCACGCCATAATTATGTTCGCCATAGTATTTGAAAACACCCATGGCAAAGAAAATGACCGCAAAAATTGTGACCACTGGCATGATTGGATTGGCAGTCAAAAACTTGATAAACTGGCCAAAAAGCGTCCGACGGTATTTGTATTCGACCCGTTCACGGTTCCGTTCAATCTTGGCCGCAGTCAACGCCACTGAGGCCATGAATGCTCCTGCTAGGAACATGATCATGCCTGGAACATGTGCATTGCGCCCCATTTCTGTACGGTCCAAGCCTAACAAATACGCCGGGTTTAGGAACTGCATGGCAGAGATGAACAAAAAGCCCATCGCCAAAACCACTAAAACCGCGCGAACGCCCCATGGCAGGTTGACCCGCAGAACATGCGCAGTACGGTCTAGCACGCGGCTGATGCGACCCGATACGCCCCCCATGATCGGTAGATATACCAATGCAACGACCAATGAGGCCGATAAAACAAAGATCAAGGTTACGGGCAACATCCCCATGAATTGCCCCGGAACACCGGGCCAAAACAGCATTGGCAAGAATGCACAGAGCGTTGTTGCGGTCGAACTGACCACGGGCCAAAACATGCGCTTGGCCGCTTCGACATAGGCGGTCATCGGTCCGACACCTTCGTTGATGCGCTTGTCCGCGTATTCCACGACCACGATGGCACCATCCACCAACATCCCCACCGCCAAAATCAGGCCAAACATAACGATATTTGAAATGGTGATGTCCATGACACCCAATAGCACAAAACAAAGCAAAAATGATGTCGGGATCGAAAAACCAACCAAAAGCGCCGCGCGGGTCCCCAAAGACGCCAGCACAACGATCATCACCAACGCAATCGCCGTTAAAACCGATCCTTCCAATTGGCCCACCATTGACCCCACCACGCGGGATTGGTCGTTTGATGTGCCCACTTGAATTGCGGCTTTCATGTCGTCGGGCCAGGTTGCGGCCTCGGCCTCGACCATGGTGCGTACGGTGTTTGCCGTATCGATCAGGTTATAACCTTTGCGCTTGACCACTTGAAGCGCGACGGTGGATTCCCCGTTAAAGCGCGCGATGCCTTCACGATCTTCAAAGGCTAATTTGATTTCGGCAAGGTCCCCCAGCGTGACGACGCGATCCCCATTGGTTTTGACGGGCAGGGCATAGATATCACCGATGTCATCAAAGCTTGACGGGATTTTAACCGCAAAGCTGCCCTGTGCGGTATCGACTTCGCCTGCGGCGATCAATTGGTTGTTATTGCGCACCACGTTGATCAATTCGCCTGCAGTCACGTTATAGGATTCAAGGCGCAATGGATCGATTGTCACCTCGACCATCTCATCGCGATTGCCGGTAATAGACGCCTCTAGCACCGCATCCATGGCTTCGATCTTGTCTTGCAGATCTTTTGCAATGCGCGTCATTGTGCGTTCCGGGACTTTGCCGGTCAAATTCACAATAATGATTGGAAATTCGGAAAAGTTAATTTCGTTGATCGAATATTTTTCTGCACCCGCTGGAAATTTCGCCTCAGCCGCGTTCATGGCGTCGCGAACATCGGCCATGATTTTGGTCTTGTCCCAGCCAAATTCGAATTGCAGTGCAACGCCTGCATAGTTTTCCGATGCGGTCGCTGTCATTGTATCCAAACCGTCCAGATCGGCCAGTTCGGTTTCCATCGGTTTGACCAACAAGGTTTCGCTGTCTGCCGCGGAAATGCCAGGGAATGGCACCGAAATAAACAGGGCAGGGATTTCAATGTCCGGCTCGCCCTCTTTTGGCAGGCCCGTATAGCTATAGACACCCGCCGCAAGCGACAAGGTGATCATCGCAATGATCATACGTGCGCGCTGTGAGGCCCAATCAACGATACCGATCATATGGATTACTCCTGATAAAAGGGTTCGGCGCGAACGCCCGCGCGGACAAATTCTTGGCCAACGACGATAATGTTTATTTGTTCGGGCAGCCCGCTGACCCAAACGCCATCCACAGTATCACGGATCAACGTCACAGGGTGGAATTCTACCATGTTTTCGGAATTGACCGAGCGAACACCCAAGGCACCTTCGTCGTTCAATGTCAAAGATGACTGTGCAATCAAATGCGCAAGGCTGCCTTCGGCTGCGATCATGATTTCAGCTGTTTGACCGTCTGCGATTGCGAGATCAGTGTTCGGCACTTCGATTTCAACGCGAAAGGTCCGGGTCAAGGCATCAGCAGAGCGTGACAAAAACGAAACAACGCCTGACACCTCGCGACCCGAGATCAATTTGGCGTTGGCCGGCGCGCCGGGGCGTACGCGGGTCCATTCGGTTTCTGGCACAAAGGCGACAACCTTGATTGGGTCAAGTTGAATGATGGTTGCGCATTCCGCGCCCGGTTGCAAAAGCGCACCCAATTCAGCGGTGTCGGTTTCCAATAGGCCAGAAAAAGGTGCTCTGATTGTCAAACGTTCAATTTCTTTTTCCGATGCGGCAACCGCAGCCTCGGCCGATTGTATGCCAGAGCGCGTCGCGTCAAAGCCTGCTTTGGCTGATGCAACTGCGGCCTCGGCGGATCGGACGGCGGCTTGGGCATTGGCAACGCGCGTTTCAGAGGCAAAGCCGCCTTCGGACAATTTATTCGCAGCGTTAAAGTTTATTCTGGCTTCATCCAGACGCGCCTCGGCTTCGTCAAGGCGAGCTTGGGTTTCAGGGACGCGCGCACGGGCCAATTCAAGGCGGGCCTTTGCGTCAGCTAAATTTGCAGCACGTGTTCCCGGATCGAGTTCGCATAAAACATCCCCTTGGGCGACAAAGGCCCCTTTGCGCAGGGGCGTGTTAACGATCAGCCCATTTGTTTCGGCGCGCGCGGTGACGCTGCGGGCGGCTTGTGTTTCGCCGCGCAAGATCACGGCGCTATCAATGGTTTGCGCACGTGAGCGTTTGACCACGACCTTAAATGCGCTGTCTTGATTGGTGTCGTCGCCTGCGTTTGTGGCGGCTGCCTGCTGGTCAGCGGCCTCTTGTGCAGGGGCTGTCGCCGCTTCGGCCGCGCTGGCGGATGATCCGGTTGTTGCAAATTCTGACAATCGATCGCGTTCAAAAACAATCGCATACAAAAAAGCTGTAACCAAAATAGCAGTCAAGAATGAAACAATACGCATTGCTGTCCTCTTAGGTTCTTACGAACGCAGAAAAATACCACGCTCCGCGCGGCATTATCATTATATCATCTGTTTTACCACACTCATTCTAAACCCGCTAGTTTAGAAGGTGGTTCAATAAATAATTGTGCGCACGCATTTGATTTATACGGTTTGGTCTTGGACTTTCGGACATTTGGGATTAAACACGACACAATTCAAGACATGGGGTTTGCCGTGAGTGATACAGACAGCTTTATCCAGGAAGTCACCGAAGAAGTTCGGCGTGACCATCTTTTCAAATTGATTCGTAAATATGGTTGGATCGCAATCGCTGTCGTTATCTTGATCGTTGCAGGCGCAGCGTATCGTGAATATTCGCGCTCCCAAGACCGCACAACGGCGCAGGCGTTCGGATCACAAATCCTTGCTGCGCTTGACAAAAACGAACATCAAGAGCGGGTTCAAACACTGGACACGATCACTGCGCCAGATGCCGCTGGGGCCGCGTTGTTAGCGATGTTGAAATCGTCTGAATTGGCCGCAGATGGTAAATCCAAAGATGCTGTTGCCGCATTGGACACGGTTGCCAATGACCTTAAGGTAGATCCCCGATATCGTGACATCGCGACGTTCAAACGTTTGATCCGCGATGATGCGGGGTTAGCGGTTCAAGAACGCCGTGAGGGGTTTGAATATTTAGCAACGCCTGGCAATCCGCTGCGTCTTTTGGCCAGCGAACAGTTAGCGATTTTGGATCTTGCCCAAGGCGACGTCGAAGCGGCGACAAATCGCTTGTCAGAAATTTTGCAAGATGCAGAGCTAACTCAGGGCTTGCGTCAACGCGCAAGCCAGATGATGATTGCATTGGGCAAAGACCCAACAGCACTAGGACAATAACACGACAGAAGAGGGCACTGCGGGTATGACGCTGCGATTAATAACTGCGCTAATGACGGGGGCAGCCATGCTTGCCGCCTGTTCAGAACCCGAAGTCATTCTTGCCGGCAAACGCGACTCAATTAATTCTGTGCTTGAGGCCGACGCCGCAGCGGCAGAGCAAGAGATCGTAAATCAGGCCCGTCCCTTTAACGCGCCAAAGCCGGTTGCAAACGCCAATTGGGCCCAAGGTGCCGGCACGCCGAATACGCGGACCGCGCATCCTGCATTGTCATCGCGTCCCGCTTTGGCATGGTCCGTTGCGATCGGCGAAGGCGACGCAAAGCGTCAACGCATTTCGACAGATCCGATTGTGGTCGACGGCGTGATCTACACGATGGACGCCCATGCGACAGTGACCGCAGTATCAACTGAGGGTTTGGCGCTCTGGCAGGTTAATCTGACACCACAATCTGAAAACGCAGGCGACGCCTTTGGTGGTGGCTTTGCATATGGGGATGGTCGTCTATATGTAACAACCGGCTATGGTGTCGCCTATGCCATGGCCCCAAAAACAGGCGAAATCCTATGGTCGCAATCGGTGCGTGGCGCAGGCATGTCCCGTCCAACCTATTATGACGGGTTGGTGTATTTCGTTTCATCTGACGCGACCAGCTGGGCGATTGAGGCCAACGATGGCCGCATTCGGTGGCGCATCGATAGCGTGTCGGACGTCAACAACCTGACAGGGTCTGTGGGTCCGTCAGCGTCCGAGAAATTCGTTTTGTTCGGGTATGGGTCTGGCGAATTGCAGGCAGCCTTTCGCAAAGGTGGCTTGATCTATTGGAACACCAGCCTAACGGGCGGGCGCAAAGGCAGATCCGTCGGGATTGTCGAAGACCTTGCAACATCGCCGATGATTGTGGGGAACCGTGTTTATGCCGCAAACGGGTCGGGTCGGTTCGTCGCACTGAATCTGGATGATGGCGAACGCATCTGGACCTCAAGCCAAGGTGTGCGTGGTGACGTTTGGGTCGCGGGCGGTTCCGTGTTTCTGATCAATGACATTGGCCAGTTGGTGCGCGTCGACGCAAACACAGGTGATGTGATTTGGGCTGTGAATTTGCCCGGATTTTTGAAACAAGGTCCAAAAAAGTCAAAAGAAATCTATGCGCATCATGGCCCTGTTTTGGCAGGGGGGCAGATCGTGATAGCCTCTAACGACGGGCTGATCCGACTGTTTGATCCCGTCTCTGGGGCACTGTCGGCCAGCGTCGCTGTGCCCGATGGTGCAACGACCAGCCCCGTCGTTGCAGGCGGTGTTTTGTACATTGTCTCGTCCAAGGGCGAATTGCACGCTTTTCGTTGACGAAAAACTGGTGTATGACCCGCGCTTAAACCGCTTTGGAGCGTATTATGAGCTTTACCTTGGCCATTGTTGGCCGTCCCAATGTGGGCAAATCTACCCTGTTTAACCGTCTCGTCGGGAAACGTCTGGCGCTGGTTGATGACCAACCTGGCGTGACGCGCGATCTGCGTGAAGGGGATGCGCGTTTGGGGCATTTGAAATTTACGGTCATCGATACCGCGGGCCTTGAGGACGCAACCGACGACAGCCTACAAGGGCGCATGCGCCGGTTGACCGAACGGGCCGTCGATATGGCCGACGTCTGTTTGTTTATGATCGACGCGCGTGTCGGGGTTACTCCGGTTGATGAAATTTTCGCTGAAATCCTACGCAAACGCGGCAATATCGTTTTGTTGGCTGCGAACAAAGGCGAAGGTGCCGCCGCCGATGCGGGTGTGCTTGAGGCGTGGAATTTAGGCTTGGGTGAACCCTTGCGACTGTCTGCCGAACACGGCGAAGGCATGGGCGATCTATTGCATGTGCTGGAACCGATTGCCCGTGATTTCGAAGAAAAAGCCGAGGCCGAGGCCGAATTGAACGCCCAGTTTGACGTTGATATCGAGGACGAGATTGACGAAGACGAGGGCGATACCTATCTGGCTCCGACCGATCAAAAGCCGTTGCAAGTTGCTGTTGTTGGTCGTCCGAACGCTGGGAAATCAACCCTGATCAACCAGATATTGGGCGAAGATCGTTTGTTGACCGGACCCGAGGCCGGCATCACGCGGGATGCCATTTCTTTGCGTATCAACTGGAATGATGTTCCAATGCGGATTTTTGATACCGCCGGCATGCGCAAAAAGGCCAAGGTGCAGGACAAGGTTGAAAAACTGTCCGTGTCTGATGGCCTGCGTGCGGTGAAATTCGCCGAAGTCGTTGTTGTCCTTTTGGACGCGGCGATCCCCTTTGAAACCCAGGATTTGCGGATTGCCGATTTGGCCGAACGCGAAGGGCGCGCGGTCGTTGTGGCCGTAAACAAATGGGATATTGAGGCTGAAAAGAACAGCAAAATCAAAGAATTGCGCGAGGCTTTTGAACGTTTGCTGCCCCAGTTGCGCGGCGCGCCTTTGGTGACGGTTTCTGCCAAAACCGGCAAAGGGTTAGACAAATTGCACGAAGCGATTTTGAAAGCGCATCGCATTTGGAACCGGCGCGTGCCAACATCGCAATTGAACCGTTGGTTGGCGGGGATGATCGAAATGCATCCGCCCCCCGCACCAAATGGCCGTCGCATTAAGCTGCGCTATATGACCCAAGCGAAATCGCGCCCACCCGGATTCGTTGTGATGTGTTCGCAACCCGACAAAATCCCCGCCAGTTATTCGCGGTATTTGGTCAATGGTTTGCGGGCCGATTTCGAAATGCCAGGCACGCCTATTCGTTTGACGATGCGTGGGCAGGGGGACAAGAACCCCTATAAGGATAAAAAGAAAGCAAAGCCAAGCAAGCTGCGCAAACATTTATAGAAAAAACGCGCATCCTAGGATGCGC
>RFZH01000093.1 GCA_009920815.1 Paracoccaceae bacterium | reverse complement strand
ACCGCTTGGATCAATTCTTCGCGGGTGTTCATTACGATCGGACCGTGCCAAGCGACCGGTTCTTGGATCGGTGCGCCGGAAATCAAGAGGAACCGAATACCTTCTGGGCCTGCTTGGACGGTGACTTCGTCGCCTGTTCCAAACTTGACCAAAGTACGGTTTCCCGACAGATCGCGGATGTTGTATTCTTCTCCGCCGACTTCTTTTTCCAAAAGCACGCCAAAGGGTTTTGATGCATCGGCAAAGGCGCCGGCACCTTCAAACACATAGGCAAAAGCTTTGCGGTAGGTGTCGACTTTGAACGTTTTTTTCACACCAGCGGGTACGAAAATATCCAAATATTGCGGGTCTGCGGCGATGCCGTCCACGGGACCTGTTTGGCCCCAGAACGACCCTACAATCACCTTGACCGTTGTGCCATCGTCATCGGTGATCACAGGGATATCTTTGGATTTCACGTCCTGATAGCGCGGCGCGGTCATTTTCAACGATGAGGGCAGGTTTGCCCATAATTGAAACCCGTGCATTTGGCCTTGTGCGTTGCCCTGTGGCATTTCCTGATGCATGATACCCGATCCTGCGGTCATCCATTGCACATCACCCGCGCCCAAAGCACCTGTGTTGCCAAGGCTATCGCCGTGATGCACTGTGCCCGACAAAACATAAGTTATGGTTTCAATGCCCCGATGTGGGTGCCATGGGAAACCCTTTTTGTAATCCTGTGGTCGTTCATTTCTGAAATCATCAAACAACAGAAATGGATCCAATTCGCTTGGATCGGCAAAGCCAAAGGCGCGGTGTAGGTGGACGCCGGCGCCCTCCATCGTGGGGGTGGCGTGGCGTTGTTCTAGAATTGGACGTATCGACATGTGTGGTCCTCCATTTCCGTTATATTTAAGGTGCGAGTGGTCATTGCGCAATGTTGCACTCTGTTCGTATTCGGACAGACGTTGCGCGTTTTCGCACAATGCCCAAAATTTGTGCATTTTGTGAACTTTTGGTCTTTTCAATCTACGACTTTAGTGCAATGAACAGGATGGGTGCGACAATTTGTACTTGCGCGAAATGTGATTGATTTAGGGCGAAAATGACTATTTCCGCCGATGCAATTATTTTCCCAATGTCCAAGTTTGCGCAGCCGGGGATGTGTTCGAAATGCTCGGAGGTAAGAATGTCGACTATCCAAGAACCAAGTTTTCGCCAAAGTGTTGATGTGATGTTTAATCGCGCTGTGCGGTTGATGGATTTGCCCCCGGGCTTAGAAGAAAAAATCCGCGTCTGTAACGCCACCTACACCGTGCGATTTGGTGTGCGTTTGCGGGGTGAAATAAAAACATTCACCGGCTATCGTTCTGTGCATTCGGAACATATGGAACCGGTAAAGGGCGGCATTCGCTTTGCCGACACTGTAAACCAAGATGAAGTCGAAGCGCTGGCCGCGTTGATGACTTATAAGTGCGCCTTGGTTGAGGCCCCGTTTGGCGGATCTAAAGGCGGGCTGCGGATCAATCCACAAGAATATAGCGAACAAGAGCTAGAGTTGATCACACGACGCTTTGCCTATGAGTTGATCAAACGTGACCTTATCCATCCCAGCCAGAACGTGCCGGCGCCCGACATGGGAACCGGTGAACGTGAAATGGCATGGATCGCGGATCAGTATGCGCGGATGAATACCACAGATATCAACGCGCGAGCGTGTGTAACGGGTAAACCCTTGAATGCAGGTGGTATCGCAGGCCGTGTTGAGGCGACGGGCCGCGGTGTTCAATATGCACTCCAAGAATTTTTCCGTGAACCTCTGGATGTTGCCAAGGCAAATTTAAGTGGCACTTTGGATGGTAAACGCGTCATTGTTCAAGGTTTGGGTAACGTTGGCTATCATGCCGCAAAATTCCTCTCTGAGGAAGATGGTTGCAAGGTTATTGCGGTCATTGAACGCGATGGTGCGATTGTGAACGATGCAGGTATCAACATCGAAGATCTGTCCCATTGGATCAAAGATAACCAAGGCGTACGCGGATATCCAAAGGGGACATATGTTGAAAACGGAGCTGCCGTTTTGGAACATGACTGTGATATTTTGGTGCCTGCGGCGATGGAAGGCGTCATCAATCTGGGTAATGCGGAACGGATCAAAGCCAATCTGATTATCGAGGCTGCGAATGGTCCGGTAACTGCAGGTGCCGATGATATTCTGCGCAAACGCGGCTGCGTGATTATTCCGGATATGTTCGCCAACGCAGGTGGTGTGACAGTGTCCTATTTCGAATGGGTCAAAAACCTTAGCCATATCCGGTTTGGTCGGATGCAGCGTCGCCAAGAAGAGGCGCGCTATCAAATGATCGTAGATGAGTTGGAAAACCTGTCAGAAGCGTTGGGTAACAAGTGGACGCTGACACCCGGGTTCAAGCAAAAATACCTGCGCGGTGCTGGGGAATTGGAACTGGTGCGTTCGGGTCTGGATGACACAATGCGCTCAGCCTATCAAAAAATGCGCGAAACATGGCACGAGCGTGGTGACGTCGAGGACTTACGCACCGCCGCCTATTTGGTGGCCATCGGAAATGTCGCCAGCAGCTATCGGTCCAAGGGCCTGTAAAAAACAAAGGGGCGCATCAGCGCCCCTTTTTTAGCGACGACGATCGCGTCGTGAATTCATTGGCTGGAACGCGACGCCGACATGGGCCTCGCAATAAGGTTTGCCAGATTGTGAGGGCAGGCCGCAGAACCAGAAATCATCCGTTGCCGGGTCGCCAACAGGCCATTTGCACGTCTTTTCTGTCAATTCCATAAGCGTAAGTTTTTTGGCCTTTTTCTCAATCTCATTGACGCGGGCAAGCGCCTCAGGGCTGATTTCATTGGCCGATGGCTGTGGGGGTAACGGTTGACCGGCCGGAATGATTTGACGGCGCAAAGGTGTGACATTGCTTGGACGTGCCTCAACGGATTCAACCGGTTTTGGCGCGGGCGTTGGTTTTGGTGTTGGCTTGGCCTCGGCTTTTTGGGCGGGCTTTGCTTTCGCTTCTGCTTTGGGGGTCGCAGTTGTTGTGGTTGCACGGTTGGACAACCCCAAACGATGGACTTTGCCGATCACTGCGTTTCGGGTCACGCCGCCAAGCTCTTTGGCGATTTGGCTTGCGGATTGGCCTTCGCCCCACATTTTTTTCAAAAGTTCAACACGTTCGTCTGTCCACGACATCGCAGCATCCTATATGAAAAAGCGGCCCTCGGTGTGACCGCTTTATGTATTTGATCAAGTCAGCATTCTACAGATTGAGGACCGAGTTACAAGCGTTTGGACCGCACTTTGATCGAAATTTGCATCAAAGCCACGCAAATAGCACTGTTTTCACAGCCCCGTACCGTCACGACCGGGGAAAAGTTGCTGTAGGAGGCCTGCCGATAGCAAATAAATCGACGTTACAACCAACCCCCAATGTGCCCAGCTTTCGGGGTGAAAATCGACCCAAGCCGCCCAACCCGCAAAAAACGTCCACGCCAAAGCCAATGGCAAAGACAGGTTGCGCCAGCGTTTCGTGCGCACAGGGTGAATGAACTTGATCGGCAAAAACATCGCGATTGCAAGCACGGTTACCAATGCAAGGATAACCCAAAAATTGGGTTGTATTGCGAACAGCACGATCACCAACATATTCCAACACCCGGGAAAGCCATGAAAACTGTAATCTTTGGTTTTCATATTGCCATCACAAAAATACATCGCCGAGGCAAATGTGATGATGATGATTGCAATCCATCCCGTCCAACCTGGCAATAACCCAGATTTGAACAGCGCAAAGGCCGGTATAAAGACATAAGTAAGATAATCGATGATAAGATCCAGCAATACACCGTCAAAGCGGGCAGCATGGTTTTTGACATCGTATTTGCGCGCCAAAGGTCCATCGATGCCATCGACAAAGAACGCAATGACCAACCATAAAAACATCATTGACCATTGTTCGTCCGCCGCTGCAAGCATCGCTAGCATGGCAAAGACAGCACCAGATGCAGTGAAAAAGTGAACAAAGAGAGCGCGCGTGTTCTGTATCATGGCGACCTAATGACGCAATTAACCCAGGTTTGCAAGTAAATGCCAATGGCGGGTGTTGGAATAGTTACGTGATTTTTGCGCGATAGAGCCCTATATCACAAAAAAAGATCATCGTGCCTTTGGATGTGTGGCTTGATACACCTCTAACAGACGCGTTGCATCAACGCCGGTATAGGTCTGTGTTGTCGACAGGCTCGCATGTCCCAGCAGCTCTTGGATCGACCGTAAATCACCACCCGCGGCTAAAAGATGGGTGGCAAAACTGTGGCGCATGGCGTGTGGCGTAACGGTGGCTGGTAAGCCCAACTGCATGCGTACAGATTGCATGAGTTTTTGGATCTGACGCGGCGCGAGCCGTTTGCCTTGTGCCCCAAAAAACAATGGTCCGTCCTGAGTTAGCTGGTAAGGACAGGCTCTGGCGTAGGCTTCGACAGCTTGTTTTGCTGCGTCGATGACTGGCACCAGACGCATTTTGCCACCCTTACCGGTGATGCGCAGGGTGTCTTTCAATGGGTAATCCGCGCCGTTCAAGCCCAACGCCTCGGATATACGTAGACCGCATCCATAGAGCATTGTAACAACCGCTGTGTCGCGCAGGTTCACCCATTCAGTTTGTGATTGGTTCTCGATTAAATCAATGACGTCTTGTGCGGCGGTTTCTGTTAAAGGCCGCGGAAGTTTTTGTGTGAACTTTGGTGATCGCGTGGATAAAACGATTGTTGGATCAAAGCCTTCGCGCTTTGCGAACCACCGATAGAAGGATTTGACAGACGACAGTTTGCGTGCAAGCGACCGCGCAGACAACCCATCGCTGCGCATTTGGGCCATCCATGCGCGCATGTCGGTGATCGTTATCCGCGTAAGAGGGCCAATGCCCGTGGCATCGCCGCGATATTGGGTAATAAACCCCACAAATTCCAGCAGATCGCCATGATAGGCCTGACGCGTATTTGCGCTCATATCAGAGAGAGCAGATTTTACGTCCAGCCATTCAGCAATGGCCGCGGTGACGGCCGGTGCAATCATTGGGCCAGCCAACGCTGCATCAGACGTTCAAACACACCCGCAAAAAATGTGAGCAGGTCCGTTCCTTGTTGTGGTCCAAAATGATCCGGGTCCTGTGATGCTAAACACAACATGGCTGGTAAATGTCCAGCACCTACATCCAGCTTGATGCAGGCTTCAGATTGCAGGTCGCGGGCATAGGATCCGTAAACCTGTTCAGCACCGCGTGGCAAGCGCCGCGTGGCAAGCGTTGCGTGCGGCAGGTTACCTTGTGATAGATAAAGATCCACAAAATCAGGAATTGCGATCATTATTGCGTCTGACAAATCGGCCAGCTCTTGCGCAGAGTCATCGTCAACTTTGCGCGTTTCAAAAACAATTCTGACGCAGTCGACACGCAGTATATTTGCCACGTCTTCTTGGAGGACCTTCAGAAAATCGTCAAAGTCGGTCGGTTCCATCAAGGCAAGGACTGCACGATGAACTTGGTTGGTTCCTGCAAGGTTTTCATAAGCGGCCGCAATCACACTGCGGTGTGTATCCTCAAGCCGCCCCAGCTGGGCTTCAAGGCGTTTCATCGCAACGCCCCGAAGGTCAACGATATTTGACCCAAGCGCCTGATCATTGGCCTCGATCAGGGCGCGCATGACGTCCTGATCTTCTAGTATCACGGCGGGCTGCGCCAAGATTTTATCGCGTAATCCGTTATCCATGACCTATTTTGCCAATTCTCGTATGCCTCGGTCAAGCCTTAGCACAGATCAGAGAATTTTTTGACCTGTTTTTTTGATGTCTTCCAAAAAGGCTGCCAGGCCTTTGTCGGTCAATGGGTGGCTTACCATGGATTTGATCACGGCGGGTGGGGCGGTGATCACGTCTGCGCCGATGCGCGCACAGTCTGCGATGTGGTTCGTGGTGCGAATGGATGCGGCCAAAATTTCGGTTCCAAACCCGTAGTTATCATAAACTGTGCGGATGTCCTCGATCAACTCCAGACCATCTAGATTGATGTCGTCCAAACGACCGACGAACGGCGAAATGAATGTTGCGCCCGCTTTGGCCGCCAAGATCGCTTGGTTGACCGAGAAACATAGGGTCACGTTCAATTTGTGGCCTTCGCTTGATAGCACTTTACAGGCTTTCAATCCGTCCCAAGTCAGAGGCACTTTAACGGTGATGTTATCTGCAATTTTCACCAATTTACGGCCTTCGGCGATCATGGTTTCCGCATCGGTTGCGGTGACTTCGGCGCTCACGGGGCCAGAAACGATGGAACAGATTTCTTTGGTCACTTCGATAATGTCGCGACCAGATTTCATGATCAATGATGGGTTGGTTGTGACGCCGTCTACCATGCCCAAATCGTTTAACTCTTTGATTTGATCGATTTCAGCTGTATCGACAAAAAATTTCATACCTATGATCCTTTGTTGGGTTGGCCTAAGTTCACAGATGCTTTACTCCAAGATGAACGCATATAAAACCCCTAGATGGAACCGATTGTGCAAGACATTGATTTTTTTCATGCGGGTGAATTGGTCTCGGTGCTGACGACGCAACCGATTGACCGCCCCTTGGATTACAAAGCCCCCGAAGGCGGGTGTTTTCGCGGTGCCTTTGTCGAAGTGCCCTTGGGCCCGCGCAAGGTGCTGGGGGTTGTCTGGGGGCCAGGTCATGGTGGCTATGACATTAATAAAATCAGATCCGTAATCCGCGTTCTGGATGTGGCGCCGATGCGTGATGAATTGCGCCTGTTCCTTGAAAAAGCGGCGGATTATACCATCACACCGATGAATGCCATGCTGCGCTTGGCGACGCGTGCACCTGGTCTTATGGATCCCCCCGCAATGCGGAAAATTTATGTGCGTGGGGCAGTGCCAGAGGGGGCGAAATTAACCGACGCCCGCAAACGCGTTTTGGATATTTTGGATGAATACGGCGGGGCGCCTTTCACGCTGCGCGAACTATCTGATATGGCGGGGGTTACATCGTCGGTGATAAAAGGTCTGGTAAAGCTGGGCGCGGTGTTGGAACAAAATACGCCACGCGACGCCCCCTTTGCGCGGATGGATCCCGATGCGCGTGGCAAGGATTTAACCGAGGCTCAGGCAAATGCCGCGCGGGCATTATCCGAGATGGTCGCACGCGATGATTACGCCACGGCCTTGCTGCGCGGGGTCACCGGATCGGGCAAGACCGAAGTCTATCTTGAGGCGGTCGCCGCCACCTTGGCCAAAGGGCAGCAGGTGTTGGTTTTGTTACCCGAAATCGCGCTTACAGCGGAATTTTTAACCCGCGTTCAGGCACGTTTTGGCGTGTTGCCTGCGGAATGGCATTCCGGTGTCACAATGACCGACCGGCGCCGCATTTGGAAAATGGTCGGGCAAGGGGGCGCACAGGTGGTGATCGGAGCACGCTCTGCGTTGTTTTTACCGTTTCAAAATCTGGGCCTTATTGTGGTCGATGAAGAACACGATAAATCATACAAGCAAACCGATGGTGTAATGTACAACGCCCGTGACATGGCAGTTTTGCGCGCATCGCTTTCGGGGGCCAAGGTCGTCTTGGCCTCTGCGACGCCATCCTTGGAAACTTGGGTCAATGCGCAGGCGGGTAAATATGACTTGGTCGAATTGGATGATCGGTTTGGCGTGTCGGTTATGCCCGACATGCATACGATCGACATGCGGGGCGAAAAATTGCCTTCGGGTCGATGGGTTTCGGATCATCTGGTTCAGTTGATAAACCAGCGGATCGCACGGGGTGAACAAGCAATGCTGTTTATCAACCGCCGTGGCTATGCACCCATCACGTTGTGTCGTGCGTGTGGGCAACAGATCGGGTGTGACGCCTGTGATGCGCGAATGGTTGAACACCGTTTTTTGAACCGCTTGATGTGCCATCAATGTGGCGAAACTAAACCCGTTCCCACCCAATGCCCACACTGCGCAGCCGAAGACCGCTTGGCCCCTGTCGCGGATATTATCATCGGCACTCAGCTGGTGGCCAAGGGACATAATTTCCCGCTTTTGACCTTGGTTGGTGTGATTGATGCGGATCTTGGGTTGCAAGGGTCCGATTTACGGGCGGCCGAACACACATTTCAATTGATGCGGCAGGTGGCAGGCCGCGCAGGGCGCGCCGAAAAACGGGGGGCGGCGTATCTGCAAACCTATCAACCTGACCATCCCGTGATCCGCGCAATTTTGGCAGGCGACGAAGACGGGTTTTGGCAGGCCGAAGCCAGTGGCCGGCAGGCGGCGGGTGTTCCACCATTTGGCCGAATGGCAGGCATTATCATTAGTGCGACAGACCCTGAAATGGCATTCCAGCTAGGCCAACATCTGGCCCGAAATGACGCAGCGTTGCGCCAAATCAATGCCCAGGTTTTTGGTCCTGCCCCAGCGCCAATTGCCCGTGTGCGTGGGCGTCATCGCGTCCGATTATTGATCAAGGCCGACAAAGCGGCGCCTTTGCAGCGCGCCATCGCGCAATGGACCAAGGATCTCTCATTAAAGGGTGATCTGCGCTTGATCATCGACATTGATCCACAGAGTTTTTTGTAG
>RFZH01000092.1 GCA_009920815.1 Paracoccaceae bacterium | reverse complement strand
CTCACCGCAGACGATCTGACGCAAACAATCGCAGATCCCGACCTTGCCGCGCTTGAGACCTATTACAAAGACAATATTGCAACCTATACTTTGCCAGAGCGCAAGCAAATCACCTATGCGATTTTGACGCCTGATATGGTTTTGGACCAGGTCGACCTTCCCGACGATGCATTGCGCGCCGCCTATGATGCACGCCGCGACGAATTCAACCAACCAGAGCGTCGTCTTGTCGAACGTCTTGTCTTTTTGGATGCCGATCAAGCCCGCGCCACGCTTGCCGAGATCGACGCCGGCACAACCGATTTCGAAACTGTCGTTGCCGATCGTGGTCTTGCGCTGGCTGACATCGACATCGGCGATGTTACAATGTCCGAATTGGGTGAGGCAAGTGCAGGTGTTTTTGCAGCTAATCTAGATCAAGTCGTCGGCCCGTTTGACACCGATCTGGGCCCAGCTTTGTTTCGGGTGAACGGAATTCTTGTGGCCGATGTTGTCACCTTTGATGAGGCACGCGATCAATTATTCGATGAATTGGCCACAGAATCCGCGCGCCGCATGATTGATGCCAAATCAACCGAAATTGACGATGCAATGGCGGCGGGTGCCACCTTGGAAGATCTTGAAAAAGAATTCGGAATGCGTGTCGATGTCTTGATGTATCATGACGGCACAGATGCCGAGGTTGCAGGCTATCCTAATTTCCGCGCCGTTGCGTCGGCCGTACAAGACGGTGATTTTCCAACCGTTGAACCCCTAAACGATGGCGGTATTTTTTCCGTACGCTTGGACGGTATTGAACCACCTGCCCCGATGCCATTGGACGAAGTGATGGATCAAGTATCTGCGGATTGGCGTACTGCACAAACACGCGCCGCGCTAGAGGCTTTTGCAAATGATGCAATTGCAAGCGGTGCCGTTGCAGGATCATCAACATCGCTGCGCGATCTGAAACGTACCGATGTTGGTGCTGTGGCAACCGCAGAGATTCTTGCCGCCGCGTTCAAGCAATCTGTTGGGGACAAAACCGTTTTGATGCAAAACGACAATGCCGTGATCGTTCAACTGGACGCCATCAACAAAGGTGACCGTGACAGCGACGATACAAAAGCACTGCGGGCAAATATCGAAAAACAATTTGGCGCAAGCTTGGCCGACGACCTGTTCAATGTCTTTGCGACGCAAATTCAGCAATCAGCTGGTATTTCCTTGAACCAGCAGGCGATCAACGCAGTTCACGCAAATTTCCAATAGGCGATTAAATGTCAATCACTCCCGAATTTACCGATTTTGCGACAGTTTATGATGCTGGCGAAAATCAGGTGATTTATACCCGCCTTGCGGCAGATCTGGACACGCCGGTGTCGATCATGATGAAATTGGCGGGCGCACGTAAAAACAGCTTTATGCTGGAATCTGTCACGGGCGGAGAAATTCGCGGTCGTTATTCCATTATTGGGATTAAACCAGATTTGATCTGGAAAACCGAAGGCAATCACGTGTCGATCAACCGTATGGCACGTTTTGATGACGAAGCGTTCATTACAATCGACAAAAAACCGCTTGAAGCGTTCCGCGATTTGCTGGCCGAAAGTCACATCAACCTTCCGCATGATTTGCCACAGGCCGCAGCGGGTGTGTTCGGGTATTTGGGGTATGACACCATTCGTCATGTCGAATATTTGCCAAACGTAAATCCTGATCCTATTGGATTGCCCGATGCGTTGTTTGTGCGCCCCTCTGTCGTTGCGGTTCTAGACGGTGCCAAAGGCGAAGTAATTTTGGTGGCGCCCGTTTGGTATGATGCGGCCATCTCTGCGCGCGCTGCCTATGCACAGGCGGCGGAACGGGTGATGGACGCTGTGCGTGATTACCCACCAAGGTTTCTTGGACGCGGTGGCAAAGGCCAAAGATTATATCGCCGCAGGTGATATTTTTCAGGTCGTTCTATCACAGCGATGGACACAAGAATTCAAACTACCGCCCTTTTCGCTGTATAGGTCACTGCGGCGCACGAACCCATCGCCGTTCATGTTCTATTTCAATTTCGGCACGTTTCAGGTGATCGGCGCCAGCCCCGAAATCTTGGTCCGCGTGTTTGGCAATCAGGTCACTGTGCGCCCCATCGCCGGTACCCGCCCGCGTGGCGCGACGCCTGAACAAGACAAGGCATTGGAACTGGATCTTTTGGCCGATCAAAAAGAATTGGCCGAACACCTTATGTTATTGGATCTGGGCCGCAATGATGCGGGCCGTGTGTCCAAAATTGGCACTGTGAAACCGACCGAAGAATTCATCGTCGAACGCTATAGCCACGTGATGCACATCGTCTCAAACGTGATTGGTGAATTGGCCGATGACCAAGATGCGCTTTCGGCATTTTTTGCAGGTATGCCCGCAGGTACCGTATCAGGTGCGCCAAAAGTCCGCGCGATGGAAATCATCGACGAAATCGAACCCGAAAAACGTGGTGTCTATGCAGGTGGCGTCGGGTATTTTAGCGCAGGCGGAGACATGGACATGTGTATTGCTCTGCGTACCGCGATCCTTAAGGACGAAAAACTGTATATCCAAGCCGGCGCAGGCATCGTCGCTGACAGCGATCCACAATCCGAATATATGGAATGCGTCCACAAATCAAACGCCATTCGCCGCGCTGCGGCCGATGCAGGATTATTTTCAGGCACCGGCAACAGTTAAACAAAAGGGTCCGACTTTACCTTACGCGATAAAGCACGGCAACTTCGTCTAGTGCCTCGCGCTTTTGTTGTGTGAGGTTTGCGCCGCTCATGGCTGCAAGGATCGCCATACGCGACAAAACCCATTTGGCCCATTCAAACAACACAAACGCTTTTTCACACGTGCAAAAGCCACGATTTCAGTGCCACATTGTTTGAACAGCCAATCATTATGTGTTGCCATGTCGCGGGCGTCGGAAACTAATAACCCAAGTTCACGGTCAATGGCGGTGGTGATATGAACAATGTCCTCGTTGATCATCATGCCCTGCAAGCGCTTAAACGCAGCCCAAAGCGCGGCAATCAACACACCGCTCTGGCGAAACTGTAGCGCGCATTAGGCGTTTATCTGTCGCCAATCGCCTTTAATAGCTGGGACACAGGAACAATTGCCACACGCGTCGCGCGATCTTGGAAGCCCCACATTAGCAAAGATGAAATCGTGTCAGGTTTAAGACGTGCAACAACCACCGCACCACCTTGATCACCACTTGAGGCCCGCATAACCGCACCATCCAGGAACCGCCGGATCGTGCGATCATTTTGCCCCTGTCCATCCAAATCTTTGTAGATACTTGATGCAGGCAAACCGCGTTTTTCGGCCTCGCGCAGGATTGCGGTCAACCCCTTTTCATACACCAGCAAGCCATGCCCGCTGCGTGCCAGAATTTCTGGCACCTGTGCATTGCTGTCACGACTGGTTTGCAAGCCCCCCTCGCGCAGCTCTAAGACGGCGACGGCACTTGGGATCTGGTTCAGCACAGACGCAAGCGTGATTTCAGCATCCTGTGCACTTGCTTCACTTGGAACTTCGGCAAGCGCTAAAACCTCTTGGCCAAGGGCACGTAGGGTTTCCATATCGTCACCGGCAAAGGGGCTGGATGGATCAATCGCAAAACTAATTGGAAAGGTAAGCGCTTCGATCATTGCAGGATCAAGCCGCGTGCGCCCGTCCAAGATGACCACAAAAGATAACATCGGCTTGCCAAAGGTGTCGACATTTTGGGTGGCGAAAAGGTCGATTGCGCGCCCAAGCGGTGTTGGCACATCGACGGCGACCTCTTCGTCTTGGGGCAAGGCTTGCGTCAGGGGCAAACTTTGTCCCATCGGCAAGGTATTCGCGGACGCCCCGCTTTCAAATGTCTTTGGGGTCTGTGTTTCAAAAACGCTTGGCGCAGGTGCCGGATCTTGGGGAATGTCAATGACGCCTGCATCTATCGGCGGCGTGGATGGCATTGATTGATCATCCTGCAGCTGCGGTTGGACTGGACCATCTTGGACGAGGTCATTTTGCTCGATCCGCGGCGCTGTCGGCCGAAGATCTGAATTTGGAAGTGTGGGCGGCACGATGCCCATTTCGGGCTGTGGTAGGCCGACATCAGGCGTGATATTCGCCGTTTCGCTTGCAGGTGCAGCCGGCGCAGCATCATTTGCGACCGGCAACGATGGCAGGTCCTGCGCCAAATCCTGCGGTTGATCGGGCGCCTCAACGGATGGTGGGGTCACCGAAGGCAGAGCCGGAAAAGTCGGACTTTCGATAGGCGCAGGTGCGATAACAGCATTGTCTTGCCGAGATTGATTGAACTGCGATCCCGCGGGAACATCCAAGATCGTGCTTTCTGGAACGCGCGTTGGCGGTTCCCACCCATTATAAATTGAGAACAGTCCCAAGCCTCCAACGCCCAGGAGTGTTCCCCGAATAAATCCACCAAAGAATCCGCGTGCCACCCTATTTCCTCTTGGATCTTGTTAATTTTCTTGTGCGAATTACACTCGCTGCCCTTGACGGTGGGCGCAATCCCTGAACATGTATAACGCGACCAAGGCATGCGGGGCTAGCCCCCGTTTGCATTTCACGGGAAAAAGTTAACATGCTCTTGCTTATCGATAATTACGACAGCTTTACTTATAACCTTGTTCATTATGTCGGTGAATTAGGCGTAGATGTCGTGGTCAAACGGAATGACGCCCTTGACGTCCAAGAGGCGATGGCAATGAACCCATCGGGGATTTTGTTGTCACCTGGCCCCGCGACCCCAGATCAAGCGGGTATCTGTTTGGCATTAACAGCCGCCGCCGCCGAAACGAAAACCCCTTTGTTGGGCGTGTGTTTAGGACATCAAACAATTGGCCAGGCCTTTGGTGGCGATGTCATTCGGTGCCACGAAATCGTTCATGGAAAAATGGGCACAATGCACCACGATGGCAAAGGTGTCTTTGCAGGATTACCTAATCCGTTCCAAGCCACCCGGTATCATTCCTTGGTGGTAGATCGTGCCACCCTCCCCGATTGTTTGGAGGTCACAGCAACGCTTGCAGATGGCACAATTATGGGGCTTCAGCATCGTGAATTGCCCATCCAAGGGGTTCAGTTTCACCCCGAATCCATTGCATCAGAACATGGCCACGCCCTGTTGCAGAACTTTGTAAATATGATGAAGGTCCCCGCATGAGCGACGCGATGAAACCGATTATTTTTGCGGCCTCCGAAGGGCCGCTCAGCCGCGCACAAGCGCAGCGCGCGTTTGAATTGTTGTTTAATGGCGATGCCACGCCCGCGCAAATGGGCGGATTGTTGATGGCAATGCGCGCCCGTGGGGAATCGGTCGCCGAATATGCGGCGGCGGCGGCGGTGATGCGGGCCAAATGCGTGCCCGTCACAGCACCGGCGGATGCCATGGATATCGTTGGCACCGGCGGTGACGGTGTTGGCACGCTGAATATCTCGACCGCGACCGCCTTTGTGGTTGCGGGCGCTGGTGTGACGGTCGCAAAACATGGCAATCGCAACCTGTCATCGAAATCGGGTGCGGCGGATGCACTGTCGTTGATGGGCATCAATGTCATGGTGGGCTCAGATGTCGTTGAACGCGGTATTGCCGAGGCCGGCATCGGGTTTATGATGGCCCCCATGCACCACCCGGCGGTCAAATACGTCATGCCTGTACGCCAGGAATTGGGATGCAAAACGATCTTTAACATCCTTGGTCCGTTGACGAACCCCGCGGGGGTGAAACGGCAACTGACGGGGGCCTTTGCACCCGATTTGATTTTCCCGATGGCCGAAACCTTGCAAATGTTGGGCAGCGAAAAGGCATGGTTGGTGCATGGATCGGATGGATCGGACGAAATCACCATCACTGGCACGACCGAGGTTGCCGTTTTGGATGGCGACAAAATCACCGGCATGACTGTCCACCCCGAGGATGCGGGCCTGCCCGTGCATCCGTTGGCCGCCATTCTGGGCGGCACGCCCGAGGTCAATACCAAAGCGTTGATGGCCTTGATGAATGGCGAAAAAGGCGCCTATCGCGATGCGGTGTTGTTGAATGCCGCCGCGGCTTTGATCATCGCCGATAAGGTCAACACTTTGAAAGACGGCGTAGCCATGGCGGCCGCATCCATCGACAGCGGTCGCGCCTTGGCGGCGATCCAAACCTTAGCCCGCGTCACGTCGGAGGCCGCATGACAATCACCGTTTTAGACAAAATCAAAGCCTATAAATTAGAAGAAGTTGCGGCAGACAAGGCGCGCGTTCCCTATGCCGAGGTTGAAGCCGCCGCGAAAGAGGCAAGCCCAACCCGCGGCTTTGCCGATGCTTTGATCAAGGCATCAAAAACCGGATATGGATTGATCGCCGAGGTGAAAAAGGCATCCCCCTCCAAGGGATTGATCCGCGCCGATTTTGACCCCGCAAGCTTGGCCAAAGCGTATGAGGACGGCGGCGCAACCTGTTTGTCGGTCCTGACCGATACACCCAGTTTTCAGGGGGCCAAGGAATATTTGGTCGCGGCTCGCACTGCCACATCCCTGCCCGCGCTGCGCAAGGATTTCATGTATGACACCTATCAGGTGGCCGAGGCGCGCGCCTTGGGCGCCGATTGCATTTTGATCATTATGGCGTCAGTCTCGGATGCCCAAGCCGCCGAGCTTGAGGCCGCAGCCTTTGAATGGGGCATGGATGTGTTGATCGAGGTGCACGATGGCGACGAATTGGACCGCGCTGTGGCGCTAAAATCACCACTGTTGGGCATTAATAACCGCAATCTGAAAACCTTTGAAACCACCCTGGACACCACCCGCGAATTGTCGCGGCGGGTGCCCGCAGATCGGTTGTTGGTGTCCGAGAGCGGGTTGTTTACGCCCAAGGACCTGTCCGATATGGCGCAATATGGCGCGCGCTGTTTCCTAATCGGCGAAAGCCTGATGCGGCAGGACGATGTTACCGCCGCCACCCGCACCATTTTGGCCAACCCCTTGATGGGGGCGATGTAATGTCGGGGTTGACCCATTTCGACGCAAAGGGCGATGCGCATATGGTTGATGTGTCGGACAAGGCGGTGACATCACGGGTGGCCACCGCGCGCGGACACATTAAGATGCAGCGCGAAACCTTTGATATCATTAGCGAAGGCCGGGCCAAAAAAGGTGACGTTTTAGGCGTTGCACGCTTGGCCGGCATCATGGGCGCGAAAAAAACGCCTGATCTGATCCCCCTGTGTCACCCGTTACCGGTGACCAAGGTTGCAGTGGAATTGACGCTGGATCCCGATTTACCAGGTGTTCAGATCGAGGCCACGGTCAAAACCACAGGACAAACAGGCGTCGAGATGGAGGCCTTGACCGCCGTGTCCACCGCCGCGCTGACCATTTATGACATGTCCAAAGCCGTTGATAAATCAATGGAAATCGGCGCAATTCGCGTGGTTTTGAAAGACGGCGGTAAATCAGGACGGTACGAAGCCGAATGATCAGCGTTGAACAGGCCTTAAACATGAATACTGGCGAAGCAGTGCGTATTTTTACAGGCGCTCCTTTGCCGTCCGGCACCGATTTTGTCGTTATTCAAGAAGACGTTACGCGACACAGCGATCACATCACAATCAATGACAATCTGGGCCAAGGCGCGAATATACGCCAACAAGGCGCTGATTTCAAAATTGGCCAAACCGTTGACGCTCCGCGCCTTTTGGGACCAAAAGACATCGCTTTATTGGCGGCGATGAACGTCGACCACGTCCAAGTTGCACGCCGCCCTGACGTCGCGCTGATTTCAACAGGCGACGAATTGGTTTTCCCCGGCGAGACACCGCACGAAGATCAGATCATAGCGTCAAACACCTTTGGCCTTGCCGCATTGATAAATGATACGGGCGCACGGGCGCGGATTTTGCCGATTGCACGCGATAATATGGCATCTTTGAACACCGCTTTAGATCTTTCACAGGGCGCGGATGTGATCGTCACTATCGGCGGCGCATCCGTGGGTGATCATGATCTGGTCGGTAAAGTAATCGCAGAACGCGGCGTCGATCAAAGCTTTTACAAAGTTGCCATGCGTCCGGGCAAACCCTTGATGGCAGGTCGATTGGATGGCGCTGTAATGGTGGGACTGCCTGGAAATCCAGTGTCAGCAATGGTCTGTGGCATCATCTTTTTGGTGCCAATGCTGCGTGCCATGCTGGGCCTGCCCGCCAAACCCGCACAACGCTATCAAGGGATTTTAACGCATGATTTGCCTGCGAACGGGCCTCGCGAACATTATATGCGCGCAGCGGTCAATATGGGCGCATTGACATTGGCAGATCGCCAAGATAGCGCGCTATTGTCGGTGTTAACAAGTGCCGACGCCTTGGTTGTGCGCGCCCCAAACGCGCCCAAATCGCTCGCCGGTGAGAGTGTCGAGTACATTCTATTGTAGAACAAAGCTTGACACAAAAAGAGAACACCTATAGAACATGTGAAACGCATGATGAAAAAGGTGGCCGCAATGCTGACCCGTAAACAACTGGATCTATTGAATTTCATTAACAAGCGCATGCAGCGTGATGGTGTTCCACCTTCGTTCGATGAAATGAAAGAGGCATTGGATCTGCGGTCAAAATCCGGCATTCA
>RFZH01000091.1 GCA_009920815.1 Paracoccaceae bacterium | reverse complement strand
ATAGCCGCCTTGGACATAAAGCGCAGCGGTTGACCCGTATCCCAGCTTTCACATAGCGCAATCTCGTCAGCTCGAGCAACAATTGCGTCCGCGATTTTGTGGAGGATCTTTCTACGATCATTTGCCGGCATATCTCGCCACGCGGGGAACGCATCTTTTGCCGCTGCTGCTGCTGCGTCGATATCCGCTTGCTCACCTTTTGCGACAGAGCAGATCAAACTTTCATCAGTTGGGGAAAATGTTTCAAAAGTTGCACCCGAATGGGCATCACAATCCTGACCATTAATGATGTTTTTTATCCCATGTTCACGGTACCGCGCCAAATAGTCATGCAGTTTCGCCAGATTTTGTGCTAGGTCAGTCATTCGGTTTCCTTTAGGTATTTGCGAATTGTTCCAACTTTTGGTGACAGTTCGGGATCGATATCGCGCATTTCCATCGATAGTGCGATTGATCGTGTTTCCATCGCGGGCGCGACAAGCACATGCACAGCGTCAAACAATTTATTGACGGCAAACTGTTTTACAGCATCGGGGCGTCCGGCGCGAAGGCGCACAGATATATCAATAAATCCATGTTTTGGATTACCATCTGCAATTGAATAGTAATCGACGCGTGTCGCACGAACGCGGACGCCCGCCATTGGAAAACAATCTATCTGAGCCGCGGTTTTACAAAGCGCGTCACAAAGAGCTTGGATATCAATCGCGTCTTCTAGATTTGCAGAATAGTCTATCATGAAATGCGGCATAGAAATTCCTTAACATCGCAAGTACTTTAACAGCTAGACCTTTTGTGGCCCATCTGTCAATTTAATTCGCATTATTAGGAGTTCTTGATGCCCAGCAAAGAGTTTTCGCAATCGCACTTACCACCGACCCAACGGTCGTTACCTATGGCCTTGTTGCGCGCTCGTGAAAACGTTATGGCCCCCATCCGGGCAATGTTGTCAGCATCAGGTTTGACAGAACAACAATGGCGGCTTTTACGCGTATTATCCGAAAGCGGTCCTTTAGAGGCGACGATTTTGGCAAACCGCGCTGCGCTTTTGTTGCCCAGCCAGACACGTATTGTTCAATCAATGGAAAAGCGTGGGCTGGTTTTTCGCCGGCCTCATAATATCGATAAACGTCGCCATACTGTGGAAATCACAGCACTTGGCCAAGCAATTATTGATGACAATCAAGCGCAAGCAAAAGTCATTGCGGATTCATTTTCGCACGCGCTTGGTGCGGAAAAATTTGATACGCTCCTTGATCTCTTGCGACTATTAGAAACAGCGGACCTAAGCCCTAACCTAGACAGCAGACAATCCAACACGTAGCGCATCCAAAATCGTTCGAACATCCTCGGCCGTTAAAATCAGTGGGGGGGAAAGTATGATGTTTGGACCAGACACGCGTATCATTGCGCCAGCTTCATAGGCTGCCTTTTGTACCTTTGCCGGTACAGATTTATCAGGTCCGGACTTGTCTGTTCGATCTGACACCAACTCAACAGCACACATAAGCCCATGCCCCCCACGGACGTCGCCGATACATTCAAAATCATCATATAGAGCAGTTAATCCGGTAAATAATTCGTGCCCTCGTACCGCTGCGTTGTCCTTTACATTCAACCTTATCGTTTCATTCAAACAGGCAATTGCAGCCGCGGCGCCAACTGGATGCCCTGAATAAGTATAGCCATGTCCTATTGCAGCGCGCCCGGTCACATCAGTTTCAAAAGTTTCCACGACATGTTCAGCGATCATCACGGCGCCAAATGGAAAATAGCCGTTTGTTATCGCTTTTGCAGTGCACATGAAATCTGGTTGAACGCCCCAGTGACGTGAACCAGACCAGCTACCCGTGCGACCAAAGGCTGTGATCACCTCGTCTGCGATCAGCAAGATGCCGTTGCGAGTGCAGATATCGCGGACTGCCGGCATAAAGCTTTTATGTGGGGGAATAACACCCCCAGCCCCCAAGACTGGTTCCATGATCATGGCTGCAATTGTATTTGCGCCCTGAAACGCGATTTCATCTTCTAATGCCTGAAGGCATAGCTGCGCCAATTTCTCGGGGTCGGTTTCGTTAAATGGGTTGCGATAAGTGTAGGGTGCGGGAATGTGAAAACACCCAGGCATCAGTGGTTCATAGGCTGTTCGGAAATTTGCGTTTCCATTAACAGACGCCCCCCCAAAATGCGTGCCGTGATAACCCTTTTTTAGCGACAAATATTTTGTGCGCCCAGGTTCGCCACGCACCTTATGATATTGACGTGCAAGACGTAACGCCGTTTCGACTGAGTCTGATCCGCCTGACGTATAAAATGCCCGCGTCAGACCGTCTGGTTCGAAAAATTCTTGCAACTTATCACCAAGCTCGATGACGCAATCATTGGATGTGCCGCGAAAGATTGAATAATAAGGTAATTTATCTAGTTGTTCCGCAATGGCTGCTTTGACAGGAGCGCAGGAGTATCCAAGATTTACATTCCATAACCCACCAACAGCATCAACGACTTCATGTCCATCAACATCTACGATTCGTGTGCCCCGACCTTCGGTAACAATCGTTGGCGGGTTGGATAAGCTGTCGGCAGGATGGGCCATGGGATGCCAAATAGATTTGGCATTACGCTCTTTAAGATAATTTGAGTCTTTCATCTATGCTAAATCCTTGTATCGCTGGTGGTTAGGCCCAAGGGATCAAACCCGCCTGTTAACTGTGTCAAACTGCGCGCTGCTTCAAAAACAGAGCGACGAATAAAGTCTGAATTTCGTGTTCCAACCCGATTAACAGGTGCAGCAACCGCAATCGCACCAAAAACACGACGTGATGCATTAAACACCGGCGACGCAAAACTATGTACGTCACTTTCAAAGCCAGACACATATTCCGCAATTCCATCTTTTTGGGTTTGTTCAATCATTTGACGCAATTTCCATGGATCAATGACGGTGAACGGTGTCCGCCCTTTTAAGGGT
The DNA here is from genome assembly GCA_009920815.1 of Paracoccaceae bacterium. Lineage (GTDB taxonomy): Bacteria > Pseudomonadota > Alphaproteobacteria > Rhodobacterales > Rhodobacteraceae > CAJXSD01. The sequence continues at coordinate 5,695 of RFZH01000091.1, read as the reverse complement.
TTAGACAAAACTAAATCGACAAAATCAGATGACGAATACGCCAACACTGCTAGACCGGAACTTGTGGCATGAATGGGTAGGATTGCCGCATCATCCATCATAACCCGTGTGCCGTGATCTGAACTGTAAGCATAACTTAATGTCGACAACTCGCCACCATCCAAGATCGAGAAATGTGCTGTTTCGCCGGTTTTATCTGCCAATTCTCTAACCGTGTTTTTAACCGTTTCACGCAAAGGGACAACGGCCTCGCGCAGAGCGGATAAACGCAAGACAGCTGTGCCAATACGATAGGTTCGGTCGTTATTAACCTGTTCAACGAATCGGCTATCCTGAAGTTCTGTCATCATTATAATGTCAGAGCCTTGGTAACAGTTCCCATAAGAGTGTGCCTTGGTTTTGCTGGCAGAATTCAGGCCTAGAAATTTAATCAGGCCCATTTCAAAAACTGTTGACAGAATATGACATTGTCTGTCAATCTAAAAATAGAACCAATGGTTCAAATAATGAACCAACCAAAAACAGGGAGTATACGATGAAATTCACCAAGTCGCTGTTGTCAGCAACGGCAATGACTTTGGTTGCGATGACTGGCGCAGCCCAAGCAGAATATCCTGAAAAGCCCGTAAGCTTTATCGTCCCATGGCCCCCCGGTGACCTAGAAGACGTTCTAACCCGAATGATCGCAGAAGATTTCACAGCCGAGTACGGCGTCGCTGCGGCTGTCGTGAACAAACCCGGTGGTGGTGGCGGTCCATTCCCCGGCGCAATCGAAGTTGCCCAAGCACCATCAGACGGATACACGATCGGTTCATTCGTAATCGGCGTACCGGTTGTCGGCCATCAGATTGGCATAGATGAACTCACACCAGAAAAATTCGATCCGCTGGGGATCTTTTTAACCTATCCGTTTGTCATCGCGACCAGCGGTGACGCGCCGTATTCTTCAATGGCAGAGTTGGCGGAATACGCAAAGTCGAATGATGTGGCCTTAGGCCATTTTGGTGATCCGTTAACGCCAACCCAAGTGACCAAGGCTTTCGCAAAATCAGCAGGCTTTGAATGGGGATCAGATGCTGCATTTGACGCCCTGGATTGCAACACTCTCGCATCTGGTGATGCTGATGTCATAAATACGACACTTCAGTTGATCCTACCATGCCTCGATAGTGTCAAGGTTTTGACGTCCATTACAGACGAACGGATCCCGCTGGTCCCAGATGCGCCTGCGATTGGCGAATTAAATTCCGATCTAAACATTGCTCTTTGGAATGGCCTATTTGTCAACAAAGACACGCCCCAAGATGTCCGTGACAAGATTATTGCGGTTGCACAGAAAACGATGGCTTCTGATCGTGCTCAAGCCATCGCCAAGGAAACAGGTGCGCTGGTTTATTGGCAAAATGCCCAAGATAGCGCAGCACGTGTTGCGAATGACATTGCCACAATGGATCGCATCGGCGGTATGTTGAACTAATACCATGAAAGACCAAGCCACGGCTTGGTCTTTCTAATCCTGGGGCAAAGCATGACAGATAAGTCCGTCGAAGAACGCAGATTTCCCGCCCCACTACGCGGTCAATTGCTTTTTGCCGTCATTTTCTTTGTTCTCTCCTTATTCCTGCTTTCGCAGATAGGCGACCAAACGAAATGGGTCAAAAAAACGTCATTTGCCGCCCAACCCAGGTTTTGGCCAATGGTTGGCATTTTATTAATGACGATATGTACGGGCCTACACCTTTGGAAACTCCCAAGGCGGCGCATAAATATAGCTGACTGGCGCGAAGCAAAGAAATGGTTTGCTGTAATTGAATTTGGGATCTGGTTTTTTGTTTATGTCGTCACGGTTCCGATAATTGGCTATCTGTTCGCTACGCTGATATTTATGCCATCGCTGTCCTATCGCATGGGATACCGAACACGGACACCGTTATTGTGGTCTGTGGCTTTTGGTTTCGGGACCGTCGTTTTGTTCAAATCGTTTTTGTCTGTCAAAATACCTGGAGGCCTAATTTACGAATATCTTCCCAGCGCATTGCGCAGTTTTTTCATACTTAATTTCTGAGGAATATTATGGAACTCCTGCTGTCAGCGATTGATGTTTTAGCACGTTGGGATGTTTTACTTGCCCTAACCGTCGGATCCGTCGGAGGGGTTCTGATCGGGGCAATCCCTGGTGTAGGGCCTGCCGTGGCAATTGCCATCCTTTTGCCCGCAACTTTTTCGATGGATCCAATCGTCGGCTTGACGGTTTTATTGGGCATTTATGGCTCATCCATGTATGGCGGCGCAATTCCTGCGATTTTAATCAACACGCCGGGAACTGCAGTTAACGCGCTTACGACATATGATGGGTATCCGATGACAGCACGGGGTGAGGCACGCCGTGCCCTGTCGCTTGCTTACTCAGCATCGTTCTTTGGCGGGATATTTTCGATCATTTGTTTGATTTTATTTGCGCCAGTTCTTGCCAAAATTGCCCCATTGTTTGGATCGCGTGAAATCTTTCTTGCCGCACTCCTTGGTATTATCTTGGTTGTCATCGTGCATCGCGGCCAAACACTGATCGCTGCCGCCTTGGTTGGTTTTGGCATTTTTATCAACACAATCGGGCTTGAGCCTGTCAAATACTCAAAACGATTTACGTTTGATCAGGCATTCCTATCAAGCGGGGTAAACCTAATCGTTGTGGTTCTTGGACTATTTGCGATTTCACAAGCCTTTTATTTATTACAAAGCGACGATGAAAAAATTAGGCTCACCAAATTACGCGGTGGCTTATTTCAAGGCCTGCGCGAACTTGCGCGACACCCGCGGGTCGCGACAGTTTCCGGCAGTTTTGGTGTATTAATGGGAATGATCCCAGGCGTTGGTGAATTCACCGCACAATTCTTGGGTTATACTTATGCCCAGCGCACATCAAAGCGTCCCGAGGATTTTGGGCGCGGATCATCCGAAGGATTGATCGCATCAGAAACAGCAAACAACGCAGTACCCGCCGCAGCGATGGTTCCCCTGCTTGCACTGGGTATCCCGGGCGAAGCGCTAACAGCTATGATGCTGTCTGTATTCTACGTGCATAATGTCGTACCGGGCCCCCAGTTATTTCAAAACCAAATGGATTTTGTGGTCGCGCTGTACATCGCGCTTTTGATATTGAATGTGATGGTTTTAGTCTTTTTATTGTTCGCCACCAATCACATTATAAAACTGATCAAGATCCCAAATCGTTTTTTGGGCGTCTGTATTTTAACACTGTCATTTGTTGGTGTGTATTCTTTGCGCAATTCGATGTCAGACTGCGTAATTGCCGCAGTTTTTGGCCTGATCGGATTTGTCCTGAAACGTCTTTCGCTGCCTGTTATTCCAATCATCCTTGGCATGGTCTTGGGAAATATCATGGAGGTCAAGCTGCGCGCAGGTATGGCGCGTGTGAAAACACCATTTGATTTTATTGATCGACCTGTCGCGATGATCTTGTTCTTGTTGATCATCATGGTCGTCATTTTACACATTCGCCGCGTCATTGCAGACCGCAAAGAATTGAAGGAGGCCAAATGGTCCAACAAACACGCATCAACGAATTTCGGCATGCACCTATCGCGCCGCAGAGATTATTTATCAACGGAACGTGGCAAAGCGGTTCGGGCGAAACACTTGACGTCATTTCGCCAATCAACGGACAAGTCATCACAACAATAGACCACGCAACCAAACGTGACGTTGATCATGCCGTTGCTGCCGCACGCACCGCCTTTGACGACGGCCGTTGGTCACTCGAAACCCCCAGCTATCGCAAAAAAGTATTGCATCGTTTGGCAGATTTAATTGAAGAAAATGCATTGGAACTTGCCGTCTTGGGTGTGCGCGATAATGGCACAGAATTGAATATGGCGCTGAAGGCCGAACCAGGATCGGCCGCAGGGACATTTCGATATTATGCAGAAGCACTGGACAAAATGTATGGCGAAATTGCACCAACCGATCGCAACACATTAGGCCTAATTCATCGCGAACCCGTTGGTGTCGTTGGCGCAATTGTACCTTGGAATTTCCCGTTGATGATCGCCGCGTGGAAATTAGCGCCGGCATTGGCCGCGGGAAACTCTGTCGTTTTGAAACCAGCGGAAACTGCTTCACTTTCGTTGTTAAAATTGGCTGAATTGGCAGCACAAGCAGGATTGCCAGAGGGCGTCCTGAATGTCGTCACAGGCAAAGGATCAGTAACAGGCGAAGCGTTGGCGATGTCCATGGATGTTGACGTTCTGGTGTTTACGGGTTCGGGCGCGGTTGGCCGGCGATTGCTTGAGTATTCCGCACATTCCAATCTAAAACGCGTTTATCTAGAACTTGGCGGAAAATCGCCAAATATTGTCTTTGGCGATGCGCCCAATTTGGACGAAGCCGCAAAAGTGTCTGCCATGGGAATTTTCCGAAATTCTGGCCAAGTGTGCGTGGCTGGATCGCGGCTATTGGTCGAACGATCGATACATGACGACTTTGTTTCATTGGTCGCAAAACACGCCGCCGCATTACGCGTTGGGGACCCGCTTGAATTAAGCACCGACATCGGCGCGATCAATTCGTTGACGCAATTGAAAGGAAACCTCTCATTTGTAGAGCGCGCGATTGCCGAGGGCAGCTCCGTCTATCTGGGGGGTAATCAAGCCCTGTCCGAAACGGGCGGGTATTACATGGAGCCGACCATCATCACTGATGTTAAACCACATCATAACCTTGCCCAAAACGAAGTCTTTGGCCCTGTCCTTGGCGTCACACCCTTTGAAAATGACGATGACGCGATCCAGATCGCAAATTCAACGCCGTATGGTTTGGCCGCAGGTGTTTGGACGGCAAACCTAGCGCGTGCTCATAAAATGGTGCGCTCGATACAGGCGGGTGTCGTACATGTAAACACCTATGGCGGGGCTGATAATACAGTTCCTCTAGGTGGCGTAAAACAATCAGGCAATGGGCATGATAAGTCTATGCATGCCTTTGATAAATATGTTGATTTAAAAACTGCGTGGATAAAACTGGGGTAAGTTATGTCAGATAAAACAATTCTCGTTGTCGGAACATATGACACCAAAGATGCCGAGTTAAATTACCTTTGCGACCGCATTCGCGCGATGGGGGGCGGCGTGATCAGCATGGACGTCTCTGTGTTAGGTGACCCCACCAAACCGACCGATATTTCCAAGCACGACGTTGCTATGGCCGGTGGTAGCAACATCCAAACCGCAATCGAAAGCGGTGATGAAAATGTTGCAATGCAAATCATGGCAAATGGAGCCGCGACCAAGGCATTGTCACTTTATCACGAAGGGGCAATCGATGGAGTTATTGTTCTGGGTGGAACCATGGGAACAGATTTAGCATTGGATGTGTGTTCCGCGCTTCCGCTTGGTGTTCCCAAATACGTTGTTTCAACCGTTTCCTTTTCTGCCATGTTACCCCCTGAAAGGTTAGCTGCAGATATTCAGATGATCCTATGGGCTGGTGGGCTCTATGGATTAAATTCGATCTGCAAGTCGTCTTTGTCGCAAGCAGCAGGTGCAGTTTTGGGGGCCGCACGCGCCGTTGAGCCACCAAAGCGGGATCGGCCCTTGATCGGAATGACATCTTTTGGGAAGACCATTTTACATTACATGGTCACCTTGAAACCCGCATTAGAAGAGCGGGGCTTTGAAGT
>RFZH01000010.1 GCA_009920815.1 Paracoccaceae bacterium | reverse complement strand
GCGGAATTCTGGCCAAACTTTTGGTACCTTTTCAAATTGCCATCGGCACCGCCAAAGCCGCAGTGCAAATGATGCTGGATCGCCCCAATGTTGTTGTTGGGTTTGGTGGGTATCCGTCTATCCCTGCGGTGGGCGCGGCATGGATTTTGCGCCGTCCGCGTTTGTTGCATGAACAAAATGGCGTCCTTGGTCGGGTCAATCAAATCTTTGCGAAACATGTTGATGCGCTTGCATGCGGAACCTGGCCGACACAGATGCCCGATGGCATAAATGCGGTCCATGTGGGCAACCCCGTGCGCATCGCTGTTTTGGAACGCGCAGGCGCGGGCTATATCGAACCCGGTGATTATCCTATGTCCATTTTGGTTATGGGGGGATCTCAGGGCGCGCGTATCTTGTCAGATGTTGTGCCCCCTGCGATTGCCGCTTTGCCTATGGATGTGTTGCGCCATATCCGGGTCAGCCATCAGGCCCGTGACGAAGATCATGATCGGGTCAGCAAGTTTTATTTTGAGCATGGCATCAATGCAGATGTACAACCATTTTTCACAGATGTTCCAACCCGCATGAGCGAAGCGCAATTGGTAATATCGCGTGCCGGTGCGTCAACGGTTGCTGATTTATCCGTGATTGGGCGCCCCTCTATTCTTGTTCCCTATGCCGCGTCGCTGCGTGACGAACAGACGGCAAATGCGATGGGGTTGGTGAATGCTCAGGCGGCAGTTTTGGTGACCGAAGATGCGTTCCACGTCGATACGCTTTCGGCGCAAATCAACGAAATTCTAACACAGCCTGAAACCGCGATGCGGATGGCGCGCAATGCGTTGTCCGTTGGTGTGCCAGATGCAACTGATCGGTTCATCGCTTTGATACAAGACATCCTTTCGAAGGGGAAATAGACTAATGAATGCCGCCGCTGTCACCAAATTGCCAAACGATATTGGCCCCATTCATTTTGTCGGGATCGGCGGGATCGGCATGTCGGGCATTGCCGAGGTGCTGTTGAACCTTGGCTATCAGGTGCAAGGCTCGGATCTGAAAGACAGCAAGATCACCGAACGTCTGGCGTCGCTTGGGGCCAAAATTTTTATCGGGCAACGGGCAGAAAACCTTGAAAGCGCAGAGGTTGTGGTGATTTCTTCGGCAATCAAATCAGGAAACCCTGAATTGGATGCGGCGCGGATGGCAGGTCTGCCTGTTGTTCGTCGTGCAGAAATGCTGGCCGAATTGATGCGCATGAAATCCAACGTCGCAATTGCGGGGACACACGGCAAAACCACCACCACCACGATGGTTGCGACCTTACTGGATGCAGGCGGGATTGATCCGACCGTAATCAACGGCGGTATTATTCATGCCTATGGATCAAATGCCCGCATGGGCCAAGGCGAATGGATGGTGGTCGAGGCCGATGAAAGCGACGGCACATTCAACCGCCTACCGGCCACGATTGCGATTGTGACCAACATCGATCCGGAACATATGGAGCATTGGGGCAGTATCGAAAACCTGCGCAAGGGGTTTTATGACTTTGTATCGAATATTCCGTTTTACGGCATAGCAGTGTGTTGCACCGATCATCCCGAGGTTCAGGCGTTGGTAGGGAAAATCACAGATCGCCGCGTGGTGACCTATGGGTTTAATGCCCAAGCGGATGTGCGTGTTTTGAACCTGACCTATAAGGCGGGGGTTGCACATTTTGACATCGCCTTGCAGCAATCGGAACAGGTGATCACAGGCTGTACTTTGCCGATGCCGGGGGATCACAATGTGTCAAATGCTCTGTCTGCTGTGGCAGTTGCGTTGCATTTGGGCATGTCGCATGACGATATTCGTGCAGCCCTCGCAGGGTTCAAAGGTGTCAATCGGCGCTTTACCAAAGTGGGCGAGGTCAATGGCGTCACGATCATCGACGATTATGGGCATCATCCCGTTGAAATCGCCGCGGTCCTCAAGGCTGCGCGTCAGGCCAGCGATGGCCGGTTGATTGCCGTGCATCAACCACATAGATACACACGCCTGTCATCGCTTTTCGAAGATTTCTGTACCTGTTTCAATGATGCAGACGTCGTTGCAATTGCCGAAGTCTATGCCGCAGGCGAAGATCCCATTGCGGGTGCCAGCCGCGATGATTTGGTCGCGGGTTTGATCCGTCACGGACACCGTCACGCGCGTGCGATCGTCTCTGAGGATGATCTGGAACGTTTGGTCCGCGAACAGGCCAAATCAGGCGACATCGTTGTCTGTTTGGGGGCAGGGACCATTTCCACATGGGCACACGGTTTGCCTGCGCGTCTCGGGGTGTAATTATTTCGCCAATTCACGGCTAAGATGTTCAAATCCCGCGCTTGGACTTGCGTCGCCCCCACAGTCCGCAACGACGGTTGTTTCCGGCTCGGCGCTGAATTCGGTGCCGTCATATTCGAATTTTGTGACGCTTGGGTGAAATGTCAGCTTGAGTGGCGTTCCTTCTAGGACTTCAAACTTTGCATGACTGCGGCGAAACGTGTGGTATTTTCCAGTCTTTAGATTGGTGATGACAAAGTCATGGTCGGCAAACTCACATTTGTTGATAAAGCGTATATCCACCGCGATGATTTGGGGATCGGGGCGGGTCAGGATCATATAACTGATCATGCCGACAAAAGCGGCGACCGCGACACCTAAGAATGCGTATTTCATGACTGCTCCTCTATGGTGCTAGAGGAAACGACGCGATAGCATGGCTGTGTTAGCGCTGCGTGTTTATCTTGGGCTGGGCGTATTTCGGCAAAGGTAAAAGACAGGCTTGATTTGGGGGGGCTAATCGGGCACATCGGTGATGAAGGAGCCGCCCCATGTCACAGATACCAACACCGCGTGGAAAATTAACGCCAAATCGCGATTTGTCCGATTTGACATGGTTGCGCGTTGGGGGACGGGCCGATTATTTGTTTCAGCCTGCAGATTTACAGGATCTTTGCGATTTTTTGTCGGCATTACCAGCCGATGTCACGGTGTTCCCGATGGGGGTTGGATCAAATTTGATCGTGCGTGACGGCGGTTTGCGTGCCGTGGTGATCCGATTGGGTCGCGGTTTCAACGGGATCGAGATTGATGGCACCCGTGTGACCGCCGGTGCGGCGGCGTTGGATGCGCATGTGGCCAAACGCGCGGCGGATGCGGGGCTGGATTTGACATTTTTGCGGACGATCCCCGGGTCTATTGGCGGTGCGGTGCGCATGAACGCAGGATGTTACGGCAGCTATACCGCCGATCATTTCGTATCAGCACGCGTTGTTTTGCGTAATGGTACCTTGGCCACGGTAACGGCCGAGGAATTGAATTTCCAATACCGTCAAAGCGATTTGCCCGAGGGTGCAGTTTTGATCGAGGCCACGTTTGAGGCACCATCGGGCGAGGCCGCGGCCTTGAATGCACGGATGGAGGCACAGTTGGCCAAGCGTGACGAAACCCAGCCCACCAAAGATCGAAGTGCCGGTAGCACCTTTCGTAACCCCGCTGGATTTTCCTCAACGGGGCGGGCGGATGATGTGCATGATCTCAAGGCGTGGAAATTGATCGACGATGCAGGTATGCGCGGTGCACGCATCGGTGGCGCGCAGATGAGCGAGAAACATTCCAACTTTCTGATCAACGCAGGCGGAGCCACCGCACAAGATTTAGAAAGTTTAGGCGAATTAGTACGAAAAAGGGTTTTCCAAACCAGCGGAATAGAGTTAGTATGGGAAATCATGCGGGTCGGTGATCCGTAACGAATGACGCCGACAAGGGCGCAGTGATAAAAACAACATCGGCGAAAACGCCGAACTAGAGGCAAATTGGGTATGTCGAGCAGGGCAAATCCCAAAGTCGTGGTATTGATGGGGGGACCATCGCGGGAGCGCGAGGTGTCTTTGTCTTCGGGGCGCGAATGCGCCACGGCTTTGCGAAGCGAAGGATTTGACGTCCACGAGGTGGATGCAGGCCAAGATGTTGCGCAGAAATTGCGCGATCTTGCGCCTGATGTTGTGTTCAACGCTTTGCACGGGCGGTGGGGCGAAGACGGCTGTGTTCAAGGTATCCTAGAATGGTTGCATATCCCGTATACGCATTCTGGCGTTTTGGCGTCCGCTCTTGCAATGGACAAGCAGCGGTCTAAAGAAGTTTACCGCCGCAATGGTTTGCCGATCGTTGACAGCATTCTTGCGCCCAAAGGCGACGTCTGCGCGCGCCATATGATGGCGCCACCCTATGTGGTTAAACCAAATGCCGAAGGATCGTCGGTTGGGGTGTACTTGGTCATGGACGGCGCGAATACGCCGCCGCAGCTGGATGATGCGATGCCTGACATTGTCATGGTCGAAGCCTTTGCAAAGGGACGCGAGTTGACCACCACAGTTTTGGGGGATCGCGCCTTGGGCGTCACCGAAATCATCACTGATGGTTGGTATGATTATGATGCCAAATATGCGCCGGGTGGCTCGCGCCATGTGATACCTGCGCAATTGCCCGCTGAGATTACGGCAGCCTGCCTGGACTATGCGGTGCGCGCCCATGACGCGCTGGGCTGCAAAGGCATGAGCCGCACAGATTTTCGGTGGGATGATACACGCGGATTGGACGGGTTGGTTTTGCTGGAAACCAACACCCAACCTGGCATGACACCCACGTCCTTGGCCCCTGAACAAGCGGCCAATGTCGGTATGAGTTTCGGCAGTTTGTGCCGTTGGTTGGTGGAGGACGCATCATGCGACCGATAAAAACGCCGCGTGCCTTTCGAAATGATCCTGCGCCATCGCGCTGGTCGTATCGGTTCATGCGTGTCATGCTGTCGCCTGTGTTGCGTCGGATGGTGTTTTTTGGCATCCCGGCCGCGATTTGTGTTGGCACGGGTGCGATTTATTTTTCTGATTTGGATCGTCGTGATGCGATTTCGGCGGCCGTTCAGGACATGTATCGATCGGTTATCGAGCGGCCTGAATTTATGGTCAAAGTTATTGCAATTCATGGGGCAAGCCCCGCGCTTGATATGGATATCCGCGAAGTTATGCCGGTTGAATTGCCTGTCAGCCAATTTGATTTGGATTTGCAGGAAATTTATGGCGCCATCACTGAATTGGACCCCGTTGCCGAAGCGCGCATTCACGTCAAACAAGGTGGTACCTTGAAAATTGACGTGGTTGAACGCGTGCCGGCCTATCTGTGGCGCAACGGCGATAGCCTCGAAGTTTTGGATGCTTCGGGGAGCTTTGTGCGCTTTGCTGTCAGCCGCGTAGATTATCCTGACTTGCCGCTGATTGTGGGGCAGGGCGCGGATAAACAAATTGCTCAGGCGCGGACCCTATTGGCGGCGGCGCGTCCCATTGCGGATCGTATCCGCGGATTGTCCTATGTCGGTCAAAGACGCTGGGATGTTGTTTTGAAAAACGACCAAACGATCCTGTTGCCTGAAAAAAATCCTGTGCAAGCCTTTGAACGGGTACTGGTTTTGGATCAAACCCAAGATCTTTTGTCGCGCAATATAAGCGCGATCGATATGCGCCTTGCGCAACGTCCTACCCTGCGCCTTGCGCAGCCGACAGAACTTGACCTGTTAAATACCACCCAAAAATCGGCGGAGACAAACGACCAATGAGCGAGCTTTATGAATCCCAGCGCGCTATGCGCGCAATGCGAAAAGCAGCAATGCAGCGCGGTGTAATCGCAATTTTAGATTTGGGAAGTTCCAAGGTCGGATGTTTGATCCTGCGGTTTGACGGCATGGAACATATCACTGATCCAGACGGTGTCACATCTCTGGCAGGCCAGTCGGGGTTTCGCGTGATTGGTTCGGCGACAACACGTTCGCGCGGGATCGAGTTCGGTGAAATCTCGTCCATGGTCGAAGCAGAGCGCGCCATTCGCACCGCGCTTCAATCGGCGCAAAGATTGGCCAATGTGCGCGTTGATCATGTCATCGCGTGTTTTTCTGGTGGCGCACCGCGGTCTTATGGATTGACCGGACAGATTGACGTTGAAAATCAAATGGTCAGCGAACAAGATATTGCCCAAGTTTTGGCGTCCTGTGATGTGCCTGATTACGGGATAGGGCGCGAAGTGCTGCACGCTCAGCCTGTCAACTTTGCCCTTGATCATCGCTCGGGCCTCTTGGATCCGCGTGGTCAGATTGGGCAAAGGTTATCTACAGATATGCATATGCTAACAGTTGATCAAAAGGTGATCCACGACTTGGCCTATTGTGTCAAACGCTGTGATCTGGAGTTGGCTGGCGTTGCGTCGTCACCCTATGTTGCAGGTCTTGCGTCCTTGGTTGAGGACGAACAAGAGCTGGGTGCAGCCTGTATCGATATGGGCGGTGGGACCACATCGATTTCGATCTTTATGAAAAAACATATGATTTTTGCCGATACCGTATGTCTGGGCGGCGATCACGTGACCCGCGATATTTCGATGGGATTGCAGGTACCGTTTGCCACGGCAGAGCGCATCAAGACACGCAATGGCGGTCTGATGGCGACGGGTATGGATGACCGCGATATGATCGAGGTCGGCGGTGAAACGGGGGATTGGGAACACGATCGTCGCACTGTTAGCCGTACAGAGTTGATTGGCATCATGCGTCCGCGCGTTGAAGAAATCCTAGAAGAGGTCCGCGCCCGACTGGACGCCGCTGGTTTTGACCACCTACCAAGCCAGCAAATTGTTCTGACAGGGGGCGCGAGCCAAGTGCCTGGTATGGATACACTGGCCAGCCGGATATTGGGGCAGCAAGTACGCCTTGGTCGGCCGTTGCGGATCCATCGTTTGCCACAAGCCTATTCTGGCCCTAGCTGTTCGGCGCTGGTTGGGCTTAGCCTGTTTGGTGCAAGCCCCCAAGACGAATGGTGGGACTTTGAAATGCCACTGGAACGCTATGGCCAAAAGTCGCTGCGCCGTGCGTTGCGCTGGTTCAAGGAAAACTGGTAACCACTAACTGTGGTATTTGTCCGCAATATTCCGCCCAAAACGCGAAAAAACGTCTATATTTTGCGTTTTTTTGCGTGACCTTTTTGTAATTCGCCGTTATTATTTGTGTAATTAGGCGGATTTAAACCCCAAAAATGGGAAAACAGGCGGACACGACAATGGCATTGAATCTTTCGGTACCCGAGCAAAATGAATTAAAACCACGCATCACCGTATTTGGCGTTGGTGGCGCGGGCGGCAACGCCGTGAATAACATGATTGAAAAACAGCTCGAGGGCGTTGAATTCGTGGTTGCGAATACTGACGCACAGGCGCTGCAGCAAAGCTTGTCGAGTTCGCGCATTCAGCTTGGCGTGAAGGTCACCGAAGGGTTGGGCGCAGGGGCGCGCGCCGAAGTGGGCGCAGCCGCCGCCGAAGAAAGCATTGAACAAATCGTTGATCACCTTGCGGGCGCGCATATGTGCTTTATCACCGCGGGTATGGGTGGCGGAACCGGCACCGGTGCTGCGCCAATCATTGCGCAAGCGGCGCGTGAATTGGGTGTTCTGACGGTTGGCGTTGTAACAAAACCGTTCCAGTTCGAAGGTGCAAAGCGCATGCGTCAAGCCGAGGCAGGCGTTGCACAGTTGCAAAAGATGGTCGACACATTGATCATCATTCCAAACCAAAACCTATTCCGTCTGGCGAATGAGCGCACAACATTCACCGAAGCGTTCAGCATGGCAGACGACGTGTTGTACCAAGGTGTCAAAGGCGTAACAGACCTCATGGTGCGCCCAGGATTGATCAACCTAGACTTTGCAGATGTGCGCGCCGTGATGGACGAAATGGGCAAAGCAATGATGGGCACAGGCGAAGCCGAGGGCGAAGATCGCGCCGTTCAAGCGGCCGAAAAAGCCATTGCGAACCCGCTGTTGGACGAAATCAGCCTACGTGGCGCAAAAGGTGTGTTGATCAACATCACCGGTGGCTATGATTTGACCTTGTTCGAATTGGACGAAGCGGCAAACCGCATCCGCGAAGAAGTCGATCCAGATGCGAACATCATCGTCGGGTCAACTTTGGATCCTGATATGAACTCTGTGATGCGCGTGTCTGTTGTGGCAACGGGTATCGATGCATCTGAATCGATGTCTGACATTCCAACACCACGCCGCACAAGCATGACTGGCGCGCCAGTGATTGAACAGTCCAGCACCGAAACGCAACCTGCAATGGCTGCTGAAGCCCCTTCTTTGTTTGATATGCCGGCTGCGCGTGACGAAGACAAAGAAGAGCCGGTTATGGCACCTGCTGCAGAATTCGCACCGTTGGAGGACGATCAGTTGCCAGCGCCTGCCTATCAAGCCAAAGACACGCATGAAGAGGTCGAGGCATTTGTCGCCCCCAAGGCGCCGTTGCCCGGTACGCCATCCGAGGACGCAATGGCACGGCTGCGCGCCGCAGTTGACCGCAGCCCACGTGCGCAAGCGGTTGAGGCAGAGGAAGAACCCGCAGAGGCAGAGCGCCCCCGTTTCGGTATCGGGTCTCTTATCAATCGTATGGCAGGTGGCGGATCCGATCACGATCGTAGCGCAGCGGCGAGCCGTAAACAGCCACAAGTCCATTCATCTGCGACGCCTGCAGAATCAAAAGAGCTAAGCCCAGAGCAAGAACGCATTGAAATTCCTGCGTTTTTACGGCGTCAAGCGAACTAAGCGATACAGCAGTTGATGCTGAAAAGCCTCCGAGGTTTCGGTGGCTTTTTTATTGGCGAAAAATCGCCGACCCTTTTTGGCATTGTTACAAAGAGTCACAAAGATTGAATTGTCATTCCGTGACGCGACACGTAACCAGATATTAACAAAGATTTCATAACCCGCAGAGTGTCCATTTGCAGACCACAATTGCCAAATCCCTCACATTCAAAGATATCGGGCTTCATTCTGGGGCGCCGGTGACCTTGCGTTTGGTGCCCGCACCTGTGGATCACGGGATCTGGATCAAGCGCACCGACGTTGAAATCGGCGAGACAATGATCCCCGCGCGTTGGGATTGTGTTGAACAATCGCCGCTGTGTACCAAGCTCATTGGCGATCACGGTATCAATGTATCGACAATCGAACATGTGATGGCAGCCCTTGCGGGATGTGGTGTGCATAATGTCTTGATCGAAGTTGACGCGCCAGAATTTCCTATTTTGGACGGAAGTGCCGTGCCATTTGTGCGTGAAATCCTTGCGGCGGGCGTCATTGCATTGGACCGGCCGGTGCGTGCTATCCGCATTTTGAAATCGGTTGAATTTAAAACTGACGCAGGGTGGGCACGGTTTGAACCGGCACAGCGCCCTGAAATGAGCTTTCACATCGAATTCACAGACCAAGCGATTGGCGTGCAAAGTAAGTCGATGAACCTGTCCAACGGATCGTTTGTCCGTGAACTGTGCGACAGCCGGACGTTTTGTCGCAATGCAGATGTTGAAATGATGCGCGCCAATGGTTTGGCCTTGGGCGGCACATTTGAAAATGCGGTGGTTGTGGACGGGGACAAGGTTTTGTCACCGGGTGGATTGCGGCACCAAGACGAAGCGGTTCGTCATAAAATGTTGGACGCTTTGGGCGATATTGCTTTGGCGGGTGCGCCAATTATCGGTCGTTATGTCGGCCATCGGGCAGGACATGCAATCACAAACAATTTGTTGCGCCAGTTGTTTGCGACCCCTGATGCGTTCGAACTTGTGGTCTGCGATGCCGATCTTGCGGCGATTTTGCCAGGGGCAGGGGCGCATTTAGACGAAGTCTGCGCCGTCGCATAAGCAAAAAAGCGAACATTGCGTTCTAGGGCATTTTTACTGTCGATTTTCTATGCTAGACCACTTATGAAATACAGGTCAGTATATGATCACATACGTAAAAGGGTGGGAAAGAATGGCTGCAGGCACTTATAAAACAGTCTTGGCAAGCGCAGCATTGGCCATGGTTGTTCTGGCTGGATGTAGCGGGACAAAACGCCCTGTTATCGTGCCTGTCGAAGGTTACCCACCACAAGAAATCTTTGCGCGCGGTGAATATGAAATGAACCGTGGCAAATTCGCCAATGGGGCCTATTTCTTTGGCGAAATTGAACGGCTCTATCCTTATTCTGAATGGGCCAAGCGCGGCTTGATCATGCAAGCTTTTGCACATCATGAAAACAAAGCCTATGACGAAGCCCGCAGCGCAGCGCAGCGCTATATTGATTTTTATCCCGCAGATGAAGACGCCGCATGGGCACAGTTTTTGATTGGTCTTAGCTATTATGACCAAATCGAAGATGTGGGACGCGATCAATCTTTGACCATGGGCGCGTTGAAAGCGTTCCGCGTGTTGAATGAACAATATCCGGACAGTGAATATGCGCGCTCTGCCGCGTTGAAATTCGATCTTGCGTTTGACCATTTGTCTGGCAAGGAAATGGAAGTTGGGCGGTATTATTTGAAGCGGAGCAATTATGGCGCCGCGATCAATCGGTTCCGTACGGTTGTCGAGGATTTCCAAACCACCAGCTATACCGCCGAGGCGCTATATCGATTGGTCGAGGCCTATCTTGCACTTGGCCTGCGCGACGAAGCGCGCACAGCGGGCGCAATCTTGGGATACAATTTCCAGTCAACCGAATGGTATGATCGCGCCTTTGCGTTGTTGACCGATCAAGGGTTAAAGCCAGGTGTCTTTGGCACCAGCTGGCTGTCTGAAGTGCACCGCCAAGTCGTCAAAGGCAAATGGTTATAACGGGGCGTATTGGCACATGCTGCGCGGCTTAGACATCCGTAATATGCTGATCATTGATCAGCTGAATTTGGAATTCACCAGCGGCCTAAATGTCCTGACAGGGGAAACAGGGGCTGGCAAATCGATTTTGTTGGACAGTCTGGGCTTTGTCCTAGGCTGGCGCGGTCGTGCGGATCTGGTGCGTCAAGGCCATGAGCAGGGCGAAGTCACCGCGTGGTTCGACATCGCATCGGATCATCCTGCTGTTGGTATCCTGACCGACGCAGGGTTCGAGATTGACGATGAATTGATTTTGCGCCGTGTGAATACGCGCGACGGGCGCAAAACCGCGTGGATCAATGATCGGCGCGTATCTGGTGAGGTGCTGCGCACAGTGTCTGATACCTTGGTTGAATTGCATGGACAACATGATGATCGTGGGCTTTTGAACCCACAAAACCATCGTGGTATTTTGGATGCATTTGGCGGCTATGAGACCTTGTCAGAGCAGGTGCGCACCGCATGGCGTGCTTTGTCACAAGCGCAAAAAGCATTGGCCGCTGCGCAGGCCCATCAAGCCGAGTTAAAGCAAGAAGAAGATTTTTTGCGCCACGCCGTAGCAGAGCTAGACGCGCTAGACCCTCAGCCTGGCGAAGAAGCCGAATTGGACACACGACGTCGGTTGATGCAGGGCGCAGAGCGGATCAGAGAAGATATCATCAAAGCATCGCAAGCGCTGGGGCGCGATGGGGCCGAAGGCATGCTGGCAGATGCTGCGCGATGGTTAGAAACCGCGTCAGAGCGTGCCGAGGGCCGCTTGGATGACCCGTTGTCGGCGCTCAATCGAGCTATGATTGAGCTACAAGAAGCAACAGACGGCGTCGATCGTGCGCTTGAGGCTCTTGAGTTTAATCCACACGAGCTGGAAGATACCGAAGAACGGTTGTTTGCATTGCGAGGTTTGGCGCGCAAGCATCAGGTTGCACCAGATGAGCTTGCCGATTTATTTGAATCACTTTCCGAGAGATTGCACACTTTGGATCGCGGTGCGGATGCTTTGGACCAGTTGCAAAACGCAGTCCGCACCGCCCAAACGACCTATGACGCCGCTGCGCAGGCGCTGCATGATGCGCGTGTGGCGGCGGCGGTGCGTTTGGATGCCGCTATGTTGGCAGAGCTTGCCCCGCTTAAGATGGAGCGTGCCCAGTTTTCTACGCAAATCACCCAAGGCATCAGTGGGCCTGACGGGCTTGACCAAGTTGATTTTGTCGTTGCAACCAACCCCGGTGCGCCCTCGGGCCCGTTGGTGAAAATTGCATCCGGTGGCGAGTTAAGCCGATTTTTATTGGCGCTGAAGGTATGTCTTAGCGGGACAGATGCATCCTCGACGATGATTTTTGATGAAATTGACCGTGGCGTCGGTGGGGCGACCGCCGACGCGGTGGGGCGTCGTTTGGCGGTTTTGGCCCAAGGGGGGCAGGTGTTGGTTGTGACCCATTCCCCACAGGTTGCTGCGCTCGGGGTGCAACATTTCCAAGTGTCCAAAGAGCAAAGTGATGCGGAAACAATTTCACGGGTTCAGGTTTTGGATCATGAAGCCCGCATCGATGAGATTGCGCGGATGATTTCGGGAGATCGCGTGACTGATGCGGCCCGTGACGCTGCAAGAGCCTTGATCAGCGGTGCTTAAAGCAGCGCCGCGCCTTGCGATCTGACACTTGGGGGCATTGACGCCCCAATGTTGCCAGTTGCGCAGTCAAGCATATGTAAATGTCTCCGTTAACGTGAACGCACCAGTTTACCAGGATTAAACAGGTTATTGGGATCAAGCGCCGTTTTGATTGTGCCCATCATATCCCAAGCGGCACCATGTTCTTGATCCATGAATTTCTGTTTGCCCATGCCAATGCCATGTTCACCGGTACAAGTGCCCCCCAAGGCAAGCGCGCGTTTTGCCATGCGATCGGCCAAGCTTTGGGCGATACCAATGTGATCAGGCTGGTCAGGATCGATCAACAAAAGTGTATGGAAATTGCCATCACCGACATGGCCCAACATTGGGCCGCGCAGTCCACTTTGTGCAATGTCATCGCGGGTTTCACGGATTGCTTGGGCAAGGTTTGCGATCGGTACACAGATATCGGTGACCAGCGCACGCGCACCAGGTTGCGACGCAAGGATCGCGTAATGCGCGTTGTGGCGCATGGTCCAAAGAATTTTGCGGTCATCTGGTTTTGACGACCATTGAAACTCTTCTCCGCCGTATTCATCGCAAATGTCGCGAAAGGTCTCTGCGTCTTGGGCCACGGATGTTTCAGTGCCATGCAATTCGAACAACAGTTGTGGACGTTCTTGGATATCCGTACCGGAATATGCGTTAAAGGCCCGCACTGCATCTGGGTCGACAAATTCGATCCGCGCCATTGGCAGGGCCATTTGGATGGTCGCAATGACGGCATCAACCGCGTTGACCATGTCTGGAAAGGCAACGATGCCTGCGCTGATTGCTTCGGGGCGGGGATGTAGTTTCAGGGTAAGTTCGGTAATTAAACCAAGCGTGCCCTCTGCGCCGACAAAAAGCGATGTTAGATCATAGCCCGCGGATGATTTTTTCGCACGCGATCCGGTGCGAATGGCTTTGCCACTGGCAGGCACAACTTGGAGAGCTTTGACATTATCGCGCATCGTCCCGTATCGCACAGTTGTCGTGCCGCTGGCGCGGGTTGACGCCATACCACCAATCGATGCGTTAGCGCCCGGATCGACCGGAAAAAACAGCCCCGTATGGCGCAGCTCGATGTCCAAGGCTTCGCGGGTAATGCCCGGTTGTACCGTGACCAACATGTTCGAGGTATCAATATTCAGCACCTTGTTCATACGCGAAAAATCGATGCTGATCCCGCCGTGGGGTGCAGCGGCCTGTGCCTCTAACGATGTGCCAGTGCCCCAGCCGATCATTGGAATACGCTGTGCTGTGCATAATTTGACGATTTGCTCAACCTCGTCCACGGTTTCGACATAGGCGACCGCATCGGGGGGCATTTCATCAAAATAGCTCTCGGATCTGCCGTGCAATGCTCGATCAGAAGGAGATTGTGTAAATCTATCGCCGAGTAGATCCTTAAATGTCTGATAATCAGTGGTATTTGTCATTGCAGCTTCCAAAATGGTGGGGCACACTGATGTTACCCTAAGCTGAGGAATTGACAATGAAAAGGTTGGTTCGGTGAAACGCCCCCAATTCTTTGACATCCTGCGACAAACACCGGCGCGCCTAGAATTTGGCGCGGTCAAATTGATTTTTCACTTTGGCTTTTGGGGTATTGCCCTTTTGATTGGTTTGGCGTCCGGGGCGGCTGCCATTCTATTTCGATTGGGAATTGAGGCGTTGCAAACCTGGGCCTATGGGACGCCTGATGTTAACCGACTGCATTCATTTGCCGAAACGCTTGCGTGGTATTGGGTTGTGGCGATACCGACAATTGGCGGTGTTGTTGTTGGCATCATCTTTCATACGTTAACACGGGACGGACGCGTGCGTTCTGTTACCGATGTCATCGAAGCCGCTGCTTTGCATGACGGGCGCGTTGAACAAAAAGAGGGCGTCGCATCCGCATTGGCAAGCCTGATCACCCTGTCAACGGGGGGATCTGCAGGGCGCGAAGGGCCGGTGGTCCACATCGCGGCAATGATTTCGAGTAAAGTCTGTGATTGGATTGGGGCGCGCGGCATCACGGCGCGTGATCTGTTGGGGTGTGGTGTGGCTGCCGCGGTATCGGCCAGCTTTAACGCCCCGATTGCAGGTGCGCTTTTTGCGCTTGAAGTCGTCTTGCGCCATTTTGCGTTGCACGCATTTGCGCCCATTGTCATCGCGTCGGTCGCGGGGGCTGTGATCAGCCAGCTGACATTTGGCGATTTCCGTGAATTTAACATTCCGACCAGCACCAACTTGGAATTCTATGCAGAATTGCCTGCATTCATGATCTTGGGATTGGTCTGCGGTGTGATTGCTGTTGTTTTGATGAAATCAATCTTTTTCGCCGACGAGGTGGCCAGCAAGGTCCAAGACAGGCTGGGTTTGCCTCGGTGGCTCCGCCCGTCGATTGCGGGGTTTATGTTGGGGGTGATTGCCATCAAATTCCCGATGATTATCGGGGTGGGCTATGAAACGACCTTTGCCGCCCTTAAGGGGCAGGTTGTTCTAGAGGTTGCGATTGTTTTTGTGGCGGTCAAGGTTGCGGCTGTTGCGATTACAATGGGCGGGCGCATGGGGGGCGGTGTCTTTTCCCCGTCGTTGATGGTGGGCGCTTTGACGGGGCTTGCCTTTGGCGACATTGCAACCGGCGTTTTGCCACATCTGTCGGGTGGCGCGAGCATTTATGCCATGGCGGGAATGGCCGCAGTTGCCGCAGCAGTTTTAGGCGCACCAATTTCAACGACGCTGATTGTGTTTGAAATGACGGGGGATTGGCAAACAGGACTTGCAGTCATGGTGACGGTTGCCATGGCCTCGGCTTTGTCGGCTAAATTTGTGGACAAGTCTTTCTTTTTAACGCTTTTGGCACGGCGCAATATTAATTTGGCGTCAGGGCCGCAAGATTATCTGTTGACCCTGTTTAAGAATGATTTTGTCATGCGCCCGATTGGTGTGGCCAAGCCAGAACATTGGGATATGATCGAAAATGGCGCATATGTGAACGCCCATGGCACGCTGGCAGGTGCGATGCCCGTGTTTCGCCGCACAGGCGCGCGGTATTTGCCGGTTGTGCAATTGGGTGGCGAAGGCGAAGCCAACACTATCATAGGTTTATTATACGAAGTCGACGCCCTGCGCGCCTATAACGATGCTCTGGCAGCCACCTCGGCCGAAGAACATAGTTGACAGCATATTGTTTTTCGCGTGACGGACGTCCTGCGTTAGATTTGCTCAACCGCCACCAAATCTTGGGTGTAGAATGCGATATGATCTGCCAAGTCTGCGGCAGCGGGCTTGGGCGCTTCATAGCTCCATGCCATATTCTCTAACGTTTTGCTTTTTGTCACGATCGAGAAATAGACAGCTTCGCCCTTGTACGGGCACACTGCGGTTTGCTTGGTACGATCCAAAAAGGCCATGGCCAGATCAGAACGCGGGAAATAGATGACAGGTTTTAGGTCACCTTCGGTCAATTCCAACGCATTTGTCGTTTCCCCCAATACAGCACCACCCGCGCGGACAGTCCAAGTTCCCGAAGCTTTACGAATTGAAATATGTGCACCCATGTCGTTTCCCTTTTATTTTTGACAGCTACAGTGGTTCTGTCATTTGTGTGAACCATACACGCGTTTCATCACTTAGGCGAGGTTCGATTTTGTCGCGGCAGGTCTGATGATAGGCGTTGATCCATAAACGTTCCTCTTGTGTCAACATATCAGCAATGATCATGCGGCGGTCAATCGGCACATAAGTCAGGGTTTCAAATTCCAAAAACCCTTCGTAATCGGCGCTTTGCGTTACCACGATCAGGTTTTCGGTTCGGATGCCAAAGGATCCTTCTTGGTAAAAACCGGGTTCATTTGATACGATCATGCCGGGTTCAAACGCCACGGCTGAGCGCGGAGAAATGCCTTGCGGTCCTTCGTGAACGCACAGGTAATGACCAACGCCATGTCCCGTCCCATGGGCGAAATCTTGGCCCGCGGACCAAAGTGCTAATCGGGCAAACGCATCGATTTGGCGTCCCGTGACACCCGTCGGAAAGCGCAGACGCGAAATTGCAATGACACCTTGCAGGACGCGGGTGAACGCCTGTTTCACAGCAAGTGGTTGATCGCCGATGGCCACCGTGCGGGTAATGTCGGTGGTCCCGTCCATATACTGGCCCCCGCTGTCCACCAACATGACCTCGCCACGGCGCAACGTGCGGTTCGTGGCCGTGGTGACGCGATAATGGGGCAAGGCCGCATTCGGGCCGCTGGCTGCGATGGTGTCAAAGCTGATTTCCAAAAGCTTTGGATCGCGGCGACGGATGTTTTCCAAGGCGATCGCCACGTCGATTTCGGTGGTCTGATCGGGATCTTGGGCGTCAAGCCAACACAGAAATTCACACATGTGACTGGCGTCGCGCAGATGGCATTCGCGCGCGGTGGCCAATTCAATGTCATTTTTGCAGGCTTTCGGCAGGCTGGTGGGGTCGCTGTCACGGCGCAAGGTCACACTGGCCTTGTGCAGCGCATCAAAGGCGGCCTTGGGCAGGGTCTGCGCATCAATCCGAATTTGGCCTGACAAGGTCGCCAGACGGTCCAAAAAGCCGCCTACAGGGTGGGTGCGGACCTGATCGCCCAGATGATCGCCCAGATCGACCAGTTTTGCCGCATCAACAAACAAATCAACCGCCCCCGTGGCATGCAAAATCGCATAAGATTGCACAACGGGGTTATGCGTGATGTCAGACCCACGAATGTTTAACAACCAACAGATGCTGTCAGACATCGTTAGGATTGCGGCGGCATCACCCGCTTTTACCAAATCTGCCGCGATCTCTGCACATTTCGCTAAATGGGATTTTCCTGAAAATTCAATGGGGTGGGCAATGACTTTCCCGCAGGGCTTGGGTGGGCGGTTGTGCCAGATGGCGTCAATCAAATTCGCACT
This sequence comes from Paracoccaceae bacterium, assembly GCA_009920815.1. Taxonomy (GTDB): domain Bacteria; phylum Pseudomonadota; class Alphaproteobacteria; order Rhodobacterales; family Rhodobacteraceae; genus CAJXSD01. The sequence goes on along the minus strand of RFZH01000010.1, from coordinate 8,578 downwards.
GGGGCGCAGGGTGATTTGGCTATTGGCCAAATCACGTTCCAATGTTTCGATTTCGGCCACCGTATGCAGCCATGGGTCAAACCCGATGACGCCATGCGATATCTGATCTTTTATCCATGCGGCGGGCTGTGTCTGTGGCCAATCCACTGGGGTAAAGGGCGGGCGCGTTTCGGCCTTGACCTGCACACGGTAGCGACCATCCACAAAGACACCCGCGTGTTCGGTTAATGCAATGCAAAACCCCGCCGACCCTGTAAATCCTGTCAACCATGCGAGCCGTTCATCACAAGGGGCAACATATTCGCCCTGATATTGATCGGTGCGCGGAACAATAAACCCGTCCAATCCCTGTTTTAGCATCTCAGTGCGCAGCGCGACCAAGCGATTTGGTCCCGCGTCTGGTTGTGACTGCGTTTCAAAGCTTTGGTACATAGTGTTGCCTATTTCAGTGTTTAGCCAAACTTGCGCATCCCCATCACGCGGGCGCGTGCGCGGGGATCGCTATCAAACAGCGCCGCCAATTGTTCGGTCATGGCACCCGCCAGTTGTTCAACATCGGTGATCGTGACCGCACGTTCGTAATAGCGTGTCACATCATGCCCGATCCCGATTGCCAGCAATTCAACCGCCTTGCGTTTTTCGACCATGGCAATCACATCACGCAGATGTTTTTCCAAATAATTTGCAGGATTGACCGACAAGGTGCTGTCATCCACGGGCGCGCCATCGGAAATCACCATAAGGATTTTACGTTGTTCGGGACGCGCAACCATACGACGGTGTGCCCATTCTAACGCTTCGCCGTCGATGTTTTCTTTCAACAGGCCTTCTTTCATCATCAGGCCCAAGTTGGGGCGCACGCGACGCCATGGGGCATCGGCAGATTTGTAAATGATGTGGCGCAGATCGTTCAAACGGCCTGGTTGTTGGGCGCGCCCATCTTGAAGCCATTTTTCACGGCTTTGCCCGCCTTTCCAGGCGCGGGTGGTAAAACCCAAGATTTCGACCTTGACGTTGCACCGTTCCAAGGTACGGGCCAAAACATCGGCACAAATCGCGGCGATCGAAATGGGGCGGCCACGCATTGAGCCCGAATTGTCGATCAACAAGGTCACGACCGTGTCGCGGAATTCGGTATCTTTTTCCATTTTGAAACTAAGCGGTGTTGTAGGGTTGGCCACCACACGCGCCAAACGGCCTGCGTCCAAAATGCCTTCTTCCAGATCGAACAACCAGCTGCGGTTTTGTTGCGCTTGCAAACGACGTTGCAGTTTGTTTGCCAACCGGCTGACCGCGCCTTTTAACGGTTCAAGTTGTTGATCCAGATAGGCACGCAGACGTTCCAATTCGGCGGGCTCTGCTAATTCCTCTGCCTTAATCTCTTCGTCGAATTGGGTGTCGAAAACGTTGTAATTCGGATCAGCGTCAGAAATGGGCGCGGGCGGGGGCGGGTCCAAAGGCGCGTCACCTTCGGGCATTTCCATTTCGTCCGACATATCGTCGTCAGCGCTTTCGTCTTGACTGATTTGCGCCTCGGCCTGATCTTGTTGCTGATCTTGGCTTTGCTCTGGATCAGCTTCGGCCTGATCTTCGTCGTTGTCGTCCTGACCTTGGCTGTCGGGATCTTGTTCTTCTTCTTGATCTTGTTGTGCGTCGTCTTGCTGATCATCATCAGGCGCATCTGGGTCATCCCCCAGCTGATCGCCATAGCCCAGATCCGAAATGATCTGCCGCGCAAAGCGTGCAAATTCTTGTTGATCGGCAAGTTTGGCTTGCAGATTTTCGAGCGTGCCGCCAGCCTGTTCTTCGATGAAACCTTGCCACAACTCCATCACGTTTTGTGCGCCTGCGGGCAGGGTGCGTCCGGTGGCCAAGTGACGGATCAGATACCCCGCTGCGGTCGACAGCGGCGCCTGTGCACGGTCAGAAATTTGGGCATATCCCAAGCGATCTGCCTCAACACCGATTTTGGCATCGATATTACCTGCCGTTCCTGGCATGTCGCGCGCGCCCAAGGCTTCGCAGCGGGCGGTTTCCATCGCTTCGTAAAGTTCGCGCGCCATTGATCCGGACGGCGCATAACGGTTGTGGGTCGCTTCGGCCAGTGCCTTTTTGAACGGATCGGCGGGGTTATCGTTTTTCTGTGTCATCTTTACCCTAATCGAGCTTGGCACCAGTTCATGCGCTTGCCCCCATCGTAGGGGACGGCAAGGCCCTGTGCAATCATCGGTTTTGCGATATCAACACCATCAACATAAACGCGGGCCAAAACGCGGCCATATTTGTCGATGCCTGTACGCTTTAAATCTATCTGATGCGCGGTTCGCAGCAATTTTTCCAACGCCCCTTTTGCCTGTTGGCCCAACCGTTTTTCTGCGTCACAGCGGGGTTGATAGGTTTCGGGCGTGTCAAATCCGACCAACCGAACGTTGCCTTGGCTTTCAGAACACGCAACTTTGATCGTGTCGCCATCTACAACGCGGGTCACTGCACACACAGGCGAGGCTGCGTTGGGTAAATAGGCCACCACCTGTTGCAGCGCCGGCGCCGGCCGTTCCGCGGGAGAGGGTTTTACGGTGGTCATCGGCGTCAAGTTACATGCACCCAATAGCGCGCATGTTGTGGCCAATCCCCATGCTTGCGGGCGCATCATCGCCCGCAGAACACTGTGAAACCCAGTTGCCATTTTATCCCAAGCTTACGCTTGCTGCGCTTTCAGGCAATTCTTCGTCAAAGCAACGTTGAAAGAACTCGGCCACGGTTTGGCGTTCCAATTCGTCGCATTTGTTGAGGAATGTCAGACGGAAGGCATAGCCCACATTGCGGAAAATCTCGGCGTTTTGGGCCCAGTTGATCACGGTGCGCGGGCTCATCACCGTCGACAAATCGCCGCTCATGAACGCTGTGCGGGTGAAATCGGCAACGGTGACCATTTGTTTAACGGTCTTGCGGCCTGCTTCGGTGTTGTAATGTGGCGCTTTGGACAAAACGATTTGGGTTTCGGCGTCGATCGACAAATAGTTCAGCGTAGACACCAAAGACCAACGGTCCATCTGCGCTTGGTTGATTTGTTGGGTGCCGTGATACAGACCCGTCGTGTCGCCCAAACCCACGGTGTTGGCGGTCGCGAACAAACGGAAATATTTGTGCGGCGTGATAATTTCGTTTTGATCCAAAAGGGTCAATTTGCCGTCATGTTCCAACACGCGTTGGATCACAAACATCACGTCCGCGCGGCCCGCGTCATATTCATCAAAGACAATCGCAACAGGGTTGCGCAAGGCCCAAGGCAGGATGCCTTCGTGGAATTCGGTAACCTGAACACCATCTTTCAATTTGATCGCGTCTTTGCCGATCAAGTCAATCCGGCTGATGTGGCTGTCTAGGTTGACGCGCACCGACGGCCAATTCAAACGGGCGGCCACCTGTTCGATGTGGGTCGATTTCCCTGTGCCGTGATATCCTTGGATCATGACGCGACGATTGTGTGAAAATCCCGCCAAAATCGCCATTGTGGTGTCTGCGTCGAATTTATAGGTGCTGTCAAGTTCTGGAACACGGTCGGTACGATCGGCAAAGCCTTTGACCGTCATGTCGGTGTCGATGCCGAACACTTCACGCACTGAGATGGTTTCGGTTGGTGTTATCGATGTATCAAGCGTTCCGTGATCCATATCCAAGACTTCCATGATTATAAATTGCGAGCAAAGTCGTGCATCATTAATAACCAAAGGGCAAGGGTGTGGCCTAAGTTTTTCCCAAAACTGGTATAATTTCCGTAACGTTCTTCACGAGAAGTTGCATCGCAGTTGATCCAAGATCCATTTATCGTCACACTAAGCATCGAACAGGAGCACGAGATATGAATCGCCGTGAGTTATTATTGACAGGAGCTGCGTTAAGCATGATTGGATTTAAAGCATCTGCAAAATCGGAAGAAACATTTGAAATCATGCGCACAGACGAAGAATGGCGCGCGATGTTAACGCCATTACAATATGATGTTATGCGCAAAGAGGGCACTGAGCGCGCCTTTACATCTCCGTTGGACAAACTTTATGACGCGGGCATGTATCATTGCCGCGGATGTGATTTGGCCCTGTATTCATCCGAGCATAAATTCAATTCCGGGACAGGCTGGCCGAGTTTCTATCAAGCGCAAGACAATGCCGTTGCAACACGCGAAGACCGCAAGTTCTTTATGCTGCGCACCGAATGTCATTGCCGCCGCTGCGGGTCACATCTGGGTCACATCTTTGACGATGGACCTGCGCCCACGGGCATGCGTCATTGTATCAACGGCGTAAGCTTGGTTTTCAAAGCAGCCTGATACGATTTTGGTTTCGAATTGCTGCGCAATCCGACAAAAGCGCGGGCCTGTGGCCCGCGCTTTTTTTGAGCATGTTGTAATAACGTCGGATCAGACCGCCGTTGATAACGGGACACCAAATTACATATCTGGCGATGAACGATAGGGTTCCTCGAAATCAATGAAAACCGCAGTTTCTATCGCGGTTTTGATCCAGTCGGCCACGGCAGGAAATGCAATAACACGATCCATATAGGCGCGCATTTCCGGCGATACAGGCAGACCATAGGTATCAAGACGCATCACCACTGGCGCGAAATAGGCGTCAACGGCACCAAAGTTGCCGCCCAAGAACGGGCCGTTTGATCGGGACAATGCAGTCGACCATGCCGCAACAAGCCGATCAATATTCGCACGCACGTCTGCATTGTCTCGCCAAATGATTTTGCCAGTCTGCGAAAGATCTGGGCCAATATTCATCGGGCAATTCGAGCGAAGTGCGTGAAATCCTGCATGCATTTCTGCGCACAGGCTGCGCATCTGGGCGCGCATGACCCTGTCTTTGGGCCAAACGGCATCGTCGGTGTATTCGGCGATATATTCAGCAATCGCGAGCGTATCCCAGATGGTCAAAGGGTCACCAAAGGTGTCACGTGCGTCTGTGTCAACCAAGATGGGCACAGTTGCCGTTGGCGAAAGCGCGCCCGCAGATTTTTTAAAATGCGACTCGGGACCGAACCCGTCAAAATGTAAAAGTGTTTCGGTAAAGTCAGGGACAAAGGCCCGCAGCAGCACACCTGCACGCATAGACCAACTGGAATAATTGTGGTTACCGACGTATAAAATTAGCGACATCTAACACCCGAAAATGAATAATGGGGCAAGCTTACGTGCCCCATTCAATCGGTGTCAATCACTTAAAGCTGCGGCTGTCTTTAATCTGATCCCATGCCCAGACAACCTTTTGCAGTTCGTCTTCTTGGCTGCGGTCGCCACCGTTCATGTCAGGATGAAGAACCTTGATCAAGTCTTTGTAAGCTTTTCGAATTTCTGCTTTTGTCCAAGTGTCTTTCGCATCCAAAATCTCTAATGCGTTACGCTCTGTTGGCGCAAGACGACGGGTGTGGCCCGCGGTCGATCCAGCACGGCCCGGATTTTTGGTGGCGTTTGCACCCAAAACCTGGTGTGGATCTTCGATACCAAGGCGCGCCCATGCACGTGCCTCTGGATCGCGGAACGATTTTGTTTGGCGTTCCCAGACCTTGTCCTTGGACATTTGGGCATTCATTTCCGCTTCGGTCTGGTTGGTAAAGAAATTCCATTTCTGGTTATATTCACGGATGTGATCGGTACAGAACCAGAAATAATCGTCCAGGACATCGGGGGATTTTGGCGCACGAAATTGACCCGCCTCGGTACAGCCATCATGTTCGCAGGTACGCACAGACGTGTCAGACGCACCAGAAATGCTGCGGCGTCCGCGCGGATTTTTCTTTTTCGCGGATGACACAGACAGGTCAAAACCAAAGGGATCTGATTTGGACATAATTTCACCTTTTCGACTCAAGGGCCACATCATAGACTGTTGCGCGATGAATTGAAGGGGCTCTGTCCTAAAAAACGACTATTTTATAAATTTTTTATTGAAAGGGCCGTGCGCATTGTTCGAAATATGCAGCAAACACGGACACTTTCGGGGTCAATAGCGCAGCAGGCCAAGCCCAAGGTGCGCGGCGCTGTCGCGTAAGCATTCAATCAAAAGTTGATGCCCATCATGTTCAGGGGTCCCCGTCCGAAAGAGGACCGCAATCCTGCGGGCGATATCGGGGGCATTGATCGGACGCACACAGATTTCTTCGCGCTCACGCATGTTTTGTCGGGCAAAAAGCTCGGGTATGATTCCGATGCCCGCGCCGGTGGCGGCCATTAATAGAACAGATTGCAGGCTTGTGCCTTCAAAGTCGTCCGAAACTGTTGCATTTACTTGGGCCGCCAAGTCATAGACAATTTTTGCAAGCCGGTGGCCGTTGTCCAAAGTCAATAGTCGCCGATTAGTAAGCTGAGTGATGTCAATCGGGCCATCCTGTGCAAGGATTGGATCATCGGTTGCGGCCGCAATCCAGAACGGTTCTTGAAACAGACTGTGTTGGATGGTGTTTGGGTGATCCTCTGGCGTTGAAATAATGGCATCAAATTCCCCAGCCTTAAGGCCGGTTTCAAGCGTTTTGGTGCTTTCCTCTCGGACGATGATCCGTAAGTCAGGTTGTTTTTGGTGGATCCGTTTGACCACACGTGGCAACAAATAGGGCGCAAGCGATGGCAAAACCCCCAGTTTAAGCCGTCCATCAAAGGGCGAGGTGCTTTGCATTTTATGTCGCAAATCTTCGACAGCACTAAGGATTTTTTGCGCATGTTTGACAAAGTCTTCGCCTTTGGCCGTTGTGCGTACCCCCGTGCGGCCGCGTTCAAATAAAACGACACCCAATTCATTTTCAATCGCAGCCAGCTGCGCCGATAGGCTGGGCTGGCTGACATTAAGCAATTCAGCGGCCAGACCAAATCGACCCAAGCGATGGATCGTGACCACATATTCCATTTGCCTCAGCGTTGGGCGCATTTCGATAGCCTTAAACTATATTAAATCAAGTTTATTTGTATTTTAACTATGAAAGTGCTTGGGACATCAACCCCCAAAATGGAGAATCTTATGCCAAGTTCAATTTTGGTTTTGGTTGATAACCTTGCTGTTCCGACGATTTTATTCTTTGTTCTCGGCCTGATCGCCGCAGTGGTGCGAAGCGATTTGACCATCCCCAGCGGTGCGGCGAAATTTATGTCGCTATATTTATTGCTGGCCATCGGGTTTAAGGGTGGGCATTCGCTTGCAGATCATAGTCTGGGACTTGATTTTTTGTGGGCTGCAATCATGGGGATCGTGCTGTCGTTTGGATTGCCCTTTCTGGCCTATGGATTATTGCGGACCATGACGCGGCTGGATCGATTGAATGCGGCTGCGGTGGCGGGGCATTACGGTTCAATTTCAATTGTAACCTTTGTGGCCGCATCTAATATGTTGGAATTACAAGGGATTGCGTACCAAAGCTACATGATTGCAATTGCTGCTTTGATGGAGGTTCCTGCCATCCTCTCTGCCCTGTGGATTGCGCGCCGCGCCACACCCAGCACAGATATCACCAAGCCAAATATCAAAGAGCTGTTGGCCAATGGGTCGATTGTTCTTTTGGTGGGGTCATTCGCAATTGGCGCGTTGACGCAAGATCGCGGCATGGACATGATTGCACCGTTTGTCGTGGGGCCGTTCACCGGTATTTTATGTATCTTTATGTTGGATATGGGCCTGTCTGCGGGTCGTAATTTGATCGAAAACCGCGGCGCGCTGGCGTTATCGGTTTTTGGCTTTGGCGCGCTGATGCCATTGATTTCGGCAACGCTGGCCTATGGCGGCGCGCGTGTGCTGGGGTTAGAGACAGGCAATACTTTCCTGTTAATGGTTTTGGCGGCATCAGCGTCCTATATCGCGGTCCCCGCCGCGATGCGTGTTGCGTTGCCTCAGGCGCAGGCAGGGGTATATTTGACACTCTCTTTGGGGGTGACCTTTCCGTTCAACATCATGATCGGTCTGCCACTTTATCTATGGATTGCAGGTCTTTAAAAGGTTTTGGCTTTTCAATCGGGGCATCGTGACATAGCGTTCCTGCAGACATCAAAAACACCAAGGCAGCGATATGACGAAAGCAGACAGAATACACAACGCATTAACCGCGGCTTTTGCGCCGCTGGCGTTAGAGGTCATAAACGAAAGTGAACAGCACCGCGGGCATGGTGGGTATAGCGACGGTGAAACGCATTACCGTGTGCGCATGACAGCGGATGCATTTGTGGCGATGTCTCGTATTGCGCGGCACCGTGCGGTGCATGCGGCGCTGGGGGCGGAGTTGGTGGCCGAGATTCATGCTCTGGCGTTGGAATTGTTGGTGCCTGAGTAATCGTCAATAGATTAAAAAAGGCGGATCAAAGTCCGCCTTTTTTGTTGTAGGTATGTCGACAATTACAGCCCTAATTTTGCCGATACGATGTCGTTGACAGCTTTGGGATTGGCCTTGCCGCCGGTGGCTTTCATCACTTGGCCAACGAACCAACCCGCCAGTTTTGGGTTGGCTTTGGCTTTTTCGACCTGATCGGGGTTGGCGGCGATGATGTCATCCACGGCTTTTTCGATGGCGCCTGTGTCTGTCACCTGTTTCATGC
>RFZH01000090.1 GCA_009920815.1 Paracoccaceae bacterium | reverse complement strand
GTTATGTCATTTAACCCGCATGCCATGGATCATTTCAAACAACACGCGCCCGATGTGTCGCGTGGGCTGACGACCTGTGGCTTTGCTGCAAATGATTGGCCAGAGGTGGCGCAAGGCCGTTGTGCGGAATTGGCAGATATCCCAGATTTTGAACGTCTTGATGCGTCTTTTATTTCGCATGATGTGAATGATCTGGAAAACGTGGCCGTAATGCGGATCCAAGATCTGGGCTATCCGATCCTATGCTGGACGGTCAAGTCCGCAGACCAAGAAAAACAGGCGCGCAAGATCTGTGATAATGTCACCTTTGAAGGATATCTTGCATAAGCGGGGCCGTGAATGACTGGATCAGAGATCAGCATTGAAATCACTACATCACTTGGTCAAGTGCAATCATGTGATTGGGATCGATGTGCCGATTGGTCAACAGGGGCACGCGCCGAAAATCCGTTCACAACGTATAGGTTTTTACACGCACTTGAACAAAGCGGATCTGTCGGCGACGGCACAGGGTGGGATCCGTATTATATCATTGCGCGGGCGGGTGATGATATCATTGGCGTTGCTCCAAATTATCTGAAATTACATTCGCAGGGCGAATATATTTTTGACCATTCATGGGCCAATGCCTATGAACGGGCAGGCGGGCGTTATTACCCTAAACTGCAAATTGCGGCACCTTTCACGCCTGTCACGGGGCGGCGGTTCTTGGCGCATCCAAATCACATCGATCTGGCACAAGCGGCTCTGGCGCAAGGCGCGATCAAGTTTGCGCAGAATAATCAAATATCCTCTTTGCATGTCACATTTTGTTCGCGCGACGAATATGACCGTGGCGGAGAAATGGGTTTATTGCAACGCGATACCCAGCAATTTCATTGGCTTAACGCCGGCTATCATGATTTCAATGACTTTTTAGCAGCATTGTCAGCGCGCAAGCGCAAGAACATCAAACGTGAACGTGCCACAGCACAGGCGTTTGGCGGTACGATCGAAACACTGACAGGCGCTGACTTGAAGCCCCACCATTGGGATGCATTCTGGCAGTTCTATCAAGATACGGGCGCGCGCAAATGGGGATCGCCCTATCTGACCCGCGCATTTTTCGACATTATTCATGCGACTATGGCCGACGATATTTTGTTGGTTTTGGCGCAACGTGACGGAGTTTATGTTGCAGGGGCGTTAAATTTCATCGGGCAAGACACGCTTTACGGCCGCTATTGGGGATGTATTGAGCATCATTCCTGTTTGCATTTTGAACTGTGCTATTATCATGCGATTGATTATGCAATCACCCACGGGCTGTCGCGGGTCGAGGCAGGGGCACAGGGCGAACACAAGCTGGCGCGGGGCTATGTTCCTGCGGAAACCTATTCGCTTCACTGGTTTCATGAACCACGTTTTCACGACGCGGTTGCGGAATATCTTGTTGCCGAGCGTGCCGCAAATGCGGAAGATATCGAAATTTTGACCAGCTATGGCCCTTTCAAGAAAGCCCCGTCCAATGAGGACGAGGCTGAATAGCTTTTTGCTACGCTTAGATTGCGTCTAGCAATGACTCGCCACCCGAGATATCACATTGCCCAGGTGCCGGTTCGGGCAGAAATGCTTTGACCACGCCGTCTTCGACATACATCGCGTAGCGTTTAGAACGTGCCACCAAACCGGCGGGGGGTGCATCGAAATTCATGCCGATGGCTGTTGTGAACGTGCTTTCTGCGTCTGCCAACATTGTGATGCCAGCGTCGATTGCGCCCGTTGCTTTGCCCCATGCATCCATTACGAATGGGTCATTCACGCTGATACAGATGATTTCATCAACGCCTTTTGCGTCAAAGGCATCTTTGGTGCGAATAAAGCTGGGCACATGCGCAGAATGGCATGTTGGGGTATAGGCCCCTGGTACGGCAAAAATCGCGACCTTACGGCCATTCAATTTGTCTGATAGATTGACCGTTTCTGGCCCATTGTTTCCTAAGCGCGTCATAACTGCGTCTGGTAATTTATCACCAACTGACAGGGACATAGTTTTTTACCTCATGTGAATTGCGTTTCCTGATGGGTTCAATATAGAGTTCTGAAAATTTCACACTAGGGGGAATAGGAGTTTTTATGACAAAAGTTGTTGTTATAGGTGCGGGGCAGGCGGGATCTGCCGTTGTTGCAAAACTTCGCAACTCTGGGTTTGACGGTGATGTCACCTTGATCGGTGCGGAATCTGTGCCCCCTTATCAACGTCCACCGTTGTCGAAAAAATACATGATGGGCGAAATGGATCTGGAACGCCTGTATTTGCGTCCTGCGGAATTTTATGCGGAAAAGAACATTGATCTTAAACTCAGCACCCGTGTCACCGCGATTGATGCGGCGGCAAAAACTGTGACCACAGACACGGAAACGCTGGCCTATGATCATTTGGTGTTGACCACAGGGTCATGGCCGCGCCGTTTGCCGGCGAAAATCGGCGGTGATTTGGCAGGCGTGTATTGCATGCGCGACCTAAAAGATGCTGACGCAATGGCCCCTGAATTCAAACAGGGTGCGAAAACCTTGATTATCGGCGGTGGCTATATCGGGCTTGAGGCGGCGGCCGTTGCGGCTTCCAAGGGTGTTCAGGTCACATTGGTTGAAATGGCGGATCGCATTTTGCAACGCGTCGCCGCACCGCAGACATCGGATTACTTTCGCACCGCTCATACGGCCCATGGCGTGGATATTCGCGAAGGGGTTGGATTGGATCATCTGGGCGGCGAAAATGGTCGTGTCACGCACGCGGTGTTGACCGATGGCACACGATTGGACATCGATTTCGCGATTGTTGGCGTTGGCATTATACCAGCATCCGAATTGGCCGAAGCGGCGGGTGTTGCATTGGACAACGGCATCGCGGTTAATGTGTTGGGTCAAACGTCGAACCCGTCGATTTGGTCGGCGGGTGATTGCGCATCTTTGCCATACAAAGGACGCCGCATTCGATTGGAAAGTGTGCAAAACGCGATTGATCAGGCCGAAGTGGTCGCGCAAAACATCATGGGCGCAGGTATTGAGTATGTCCCAATGCCGTGGTTCTGGTCGGATCAATATGACATCAAGTTACAAATTGCTGGTTTGAATACAGGATATGATGCGGTTTATGCGCGTGCGGGCGAGACCGAAGATGTGGCCTCATTTTGGTATTATCAAGGTAACACATTGCTTGCGGTCGATGCGATCAATGATTCACGCGCCTATATGGTCGGAAAGCGTTTGATCGAAATGGGTAAGTCCCCCGAACCAAGTGTTGTAATGGACCCAGAAACCAACCTGAAAGCCCTGTTAAAAGCGTGAGGATCATCGCTGGCGCATTCAAAGGGCGTGCCCTTGCCGCGGTGGGCAAGGGGGACGCAGGCGCGCATTTGCGCCCCACGACCGACCGTGTGCGCGAAAACCTGTTCAACATTTTGTCGGGTGGCCGTTTTGACATCAACATCGACGGCGCGCGCGTTTTGGATTTATTCGCGGGCACCGGTGCCCTCGGGCTTGAGGCGCTGTCGCGCGGTGCGGCGCATTTGACATGCGTCGATACGGGGCGCAAATCATTGGACTTGATCCGTCAAAATATTGCCATTTGCGGTGCAAAAGATCAGGTCAAAATCCTGAAATGTGATGCCACCCGTTTGCCCAAAAATGGAGACGCTCCGTTTAATCTGATTTTTCTGGATCCGCCTTACAAAAAATCAATGGGCGAACGCGCCATCGCTTTGGCGTTGGCGGGGGGCTGGATTGCGGATGACGCTTTGATCATTTGGGAAGAAGGCCAAGACATCGTGGTGCCTGCCGAGTTATCCCTAATCGATACCCGAAAATATGGTGACAGCCGCGCCTATTTCTTGACGCGGTCTTAATGTTTATGACGCATCATAGGTCGGATGGAAGCGACCCGCAGGCGAAAGCGTAAAGATTTCAAACCCATTTGCCGTGACCCCAATGGAATGTTCGAACTGGGCCGATAGTGATTTGTCACGTGTCACCGCCGTCCATTCGTCAGCCAAAACCTTGGTCTCAGGCCGGCCGAGATTCACCATAGGTTCAATGGTAAAAATCATACCCTCTTCTAGCACAGGTCCGGCGCCCGCGCGACCGTAGTGCAGCACATTGGGCGGGGCGTGAAACACACGGCCCAACCCGTGGCCGCAGAAATCACGCACAACTGACATGCGATTTCCCTCAACATAGGATTGTATCGCATGGCCAATATCGCCAAAGGTCGCGCCTGGGCGCACAACCTCGATCCCCTTGAATAGGGCGTCATGGGTGACTTGGATCAAACGTTCTGATTTCCGCGATAGCTTACCCGCAACATACATCCGCGAAGTGTCCCCAAACCAACCATCAACAATCACCGTCACGTCGATATTGAGAATATCGCCGTCTTTTAGTTTTTTATCCCCTGGGATTCCGTGACATACCACATGGTTCACGCTGATACAGCTGGCGTGTTGGTATCCGCGATATCCGATCGTGGCCGAGGTCGATCCACTGTCTTTGATTTTTTCTTCGATAATCCGATCGATTTCGGCAGTCGTTTGGCCCGGAAACACATGTTCAATCATCTCGTCCAAAATCTTGGCCGCGACTTGACCGGCCGCTTGCATGCCTAGGAACGCATCTGGGCCATAAATATCAATGCCGTCACGGGTTTTGCGCAGACCGTTTAGTTTTCGCACCTGTTTACTTCCTCTGTCTTTCACAAGATTTGTAGCCGCGAGATCAGCGAAAGACCATAGAAACGTTACAAAAATTCTATGTTTTTACCGACCTTTTGACATGCAGGTGATAATTCGGCTTGATAACAGAGTATCTCTACACCCATGGCGCGAGCATGGCCGAGTCTCTGAGCGTATAATGGATCTATGTCCTGTGCCACGCTCACCTTTTTGCAATCTGTGCGTTGGACCAGATATAACATTACGGCTCGATGACCTGCCTGCACCATCTGGGCCAGCGCGTCCAGATGTTTGGCGCCGCGTTTGGTCACACCGTCTGGGAATTCCGCAATCTGTGATCTGCGCGACAGTGTGACTGATTTCACTTCGACAAAGGTTTGCTTGCCCGCGTCGTTTTCAAGTAAGAAATCAATACGGCTGTTGTCACCATATTTCACCTCGGGTCGGACGGTCACATATGTGCCCAGCTCGGTTAGCTGCCGTTGTTCAAGCGCTTCGCCAACCATGCGGTTTGCGTGGCTTGTATCAATACAGACAAAGATTTTGTCATCATATTCAGACAAACGCCACGCATATTTTAGCTTTTTCTTGGGATCTGCGTTGGGTTCTATCCAAATTTTTGTACCTGGTTCCGCCAGTCCCAACATAGAGCCTGGATTTGCACAATGTGCTGTCACGACGTTCCCATCGCCCAGCTGTACATCGGCCAAAAAACGCTTGTAACGCTTGATTAATGTGGCGGGCAAAAGTTTGGTTTGAAACTGCATCATTCTGGCCTATACGGTTAATAACAAATTGAAAAGGGTCGAATATATGCATAACCCCACAGCGGCAATGTTGGTGATTGGTGATGAAATTTTATCGGGACGCACGCGGGATGCCAACATGCATTACCTTGCGGGGCAATTGACCGAAAAAGGTATTTCGTTGAAAGAGGTCCGCGTTGTAAGCGATGATGCCGATGCGATTGTTGCCGCGGTGCGCGCGCTGTCGTCTACATATGATCATGTGTTTACATCGGGTGGCATTGGGCCAACCCATGATGATATTACGGCCGATTGTATTGCCCTTGCCTTTGATGACCATATTGACGTTCGCGATGATGCGCGCGCGCTTTTAGCGGCGTTTTATGAACAAACGGGCCGTGAATTAAATGAGGCACGCCTGCGCATGGCGCGTATCCCTGATCGTGCAACCTTGATCGAGAATCCTGTATCGGTTGCGCCTGGGTTCACACTGGAAAATGTGCATGTCATGGCGGGTGTTCCTTCGGTGTTTCAGGCGATGGTTGCCAGCGTTTTGCCAACTTTGACTGGCGGCGCACCGTTGATCAGTGAAACTGTCCGCCTGATGCGTGGCGAAGGCGACGTTGCCGTTCCATTGGCCCAGATCGCGGCAGATTTCCCAGATTTGCAGATCGGATCCTATCCGTTCCAACAAGATGGGCGCTATGGAACCAATATCGTGCTGCGTGGTACCGATGCGTCACTCCTCAAGACGGCCGCGGCAATAGTGGCTGAATTGCAGGTGGAATAACGCATGGATATTTTCGATGTGATCGAAGCCACATGGCCCGCAGCCCGACACATACGGCGCGGTGATTGGAAAATTCGCGACGGACAGGGCGGCGGTAAACGCGTCAGTAGTGCCGAACTGGTAGGGGAAGATCCAGACAAAAGCACAATTCCAGATGCCGAAGCCGCGATGGCAGAGCTGGGCCAAACCGCCTTGTTTATGATCAGACCAGAGCAATCTGAATTAGATGCGCAGCTTGCCTCTTTGGGATATGACATCATCGACCCGGTAAATATCTATTGCGCACCTGTTCAAGATATTGCAACGCAACGCCCTCCTAAGGTGATGATGTTTTCAGTTTGGCCGCGCTTGGCGATCCAAGATGAGATTTGGCGCAAGGCTGGCATTGGTCCCGAACGGTTGGCTGTGATGGATCGCGCAAGTGGGCCTAAAACAACTATCCTTGGGCGCTTTAATGATCAGCCCGCCGCGACGGCGTTTATTGCCGCCAAAGGCGACACGGCGATGCTTCATGCACTTGAGGTGTTGCCGCATCAGCGCCAACAAGGCGTTGGCGTGCAACTGATGCGACACGCTGCGTTTTGGGCCCAAGACAATGGGATAAAGATGTTGTCAGTTGTCTGTGTCAAAACGAACACGGGTGCCAACCGGTTATATTCCTCGCTTGGAATGACGCTTATCTCAAGCTACCATTACCGCATAAAGAAAGGTTAATGTTGATATGTCCACGCCTGTTACCGCGCTTGACCTACCGCCCGTGTCCCCTTTGCCCGAACAAACGCAGAAATATTTTGATATCTGTAATGAAAAATTGGGGATGGTGCCAAATGTTTTAACGGCGCATGCGTTTGATATCGATAAACTAAATGCGTTTACGGGCCTGTATAACAATTTGATGCTTGCGGACAGCGGGCTTACCAAGCTTGAACGTGAAATGATTGCGGTCGTCGTGTCTTCAATCAACAAATGTTTTTATTGTTTGACAGCGCATGGCGCGGCAGTGCGTCAATTATCGGGTGACCCAAAGCTGGGTGAGATGTTGATCATGAACTACCGCGTTGCCGATGTGACCCCAAAACAGCGTGCAATGCTGGATTTTGCAGAAAAAATTACGATTGCCAGCCATAAGATAGAAGACAACGATCGCAAGATATTACGCGATCACGGATTTAGCGACCGTGACATTTGGGACATCGCCAATGTTGCCGCGTTTTTTAACATGTCTAATCGTGTGGCCAGCGCAGTGGACATGCGACCCAATGACGAATATCACGCACAATTTAGATAGGATTGGATGCATATTGCGCACTATTGTGTGGTGCGCTGTGGCCTGCATCGCGTCTATGGGATCAGCGCAGACTGGCCCATTTGCGCCGGCAAATGGCATTGAAACCGCGGTCCAGCGTGTTGAGGGTATCGAATTCATGGTGCCAACCGGCGTCTGGGTGCGCGATAAGGGTGTATCAAAGCGGCCCATAAAAGGGGCGTTGGATTGGCGCAGCTATCGGATTGACGCGACATCGCAAACACCGGAACAGATGATCACACCAGTGCGCAGTGCCATGAAAGAGGCCGGATTTGACGTGACATTGGATTGCGCAGCCGCCACCTGCGGCGGTTTCGATTTTCGCAAAGATATTCCTGTCATTGATCCCCCTGCGATGTTCATGGATCTACGCAAATTTGTTGCACTATCAGGGTTTCATCCTGACGGGGCTGCGGCATTTATAGTGGCCAGTCGCGTAGGTCCCATCGGGTATATGCAGGTTTATTATGTTGCCGCGCACGCCCACTCCGACGGCAAAATCGCACCGGTCTATAGCACCCTTATTGCTCCAATCGCACCCGGTGACCGTCAACAGATAGTCTCTCGAGATGATGTAATTACCGCGTTGAAACGTCAGGGATCTGTGATTTTAGGGGATCTAGAATTTGAAAGTGGCTCGGCAAATTTAGGTCCTGGACCGTTTTTATCGCTGACGAAATTGGCAGACTATCTGAACACAACGCCAGACGCACGTATCGTTTTGGTGGGACACACCGATGCTGTGGGTTCATTGGCTGGAAATATGGATTTGTCGGCAAAGCGCGCGCGCGCCGTGTCAACATATTTAACCCAGAATTTGGGTGTCGCGGCCACGCAACTGGATGCACAAGGCATTGGATATTTATCCCCGGTCGCAACAAACGAAACACCCTTCGGGAGGGAGGAAAACCGAAGGGTGGTCGCTGTTTTGATAGTGCCATTCAAGTAATGGCCATCAAGGAATTTTAATGCGATTTTACCAATGATCTGGCCCTTTCTTGGCAAACGTCATGACCAGAAAATCAATAAATGCGCGCACTTTGGGCTGTGTAAATTTGCCAGGCGGATAGACAACATAAATCCCTTGGCGTTCCTTTGGCAGCTCTGGCATCACATCCTC
>RFZH01000089.1 GCA_009920815.1 Paracoccaceae bacterium | reverse complement strand
TGTGGGCGAACAATAAAAAGCGGCCTCACCATCGTGGTGAAACCGCCCTTCTGGGGATAGCACCCCGTCCATAATTTTATCGACCAGATGTTCGAAAACGATCCGATAGATTGTGCCTGATATGGGCTGTGTTAATCCTGTTCTGCCAACCATCGTTCTGCATCCAATGCGGCCATACATCCCATGCCCGCGCTGGTTACCGCTTGGCGGTAATGAACATCGGTTAAATCGCCCGCGGCAAACACACCTTGGATCGATGTCTTTGTCGTGCCAGGTTCAACCCAAACATAGCCGCCCGAATGCCGATGACTTCGTCCAATTCATGAAACCACAGCGTTTCGATCTTGGGGTTTTTCATCAAACGATCTTGCAAAATCTTTTCCGCGCGCAGCGTGTCACGGCGATGGATAAGCGTTACCTTGGAGGCAAAGTTAGTCAGGAACAGCGCCTCTTCTACGGCGGTGTTGCCGCCGCCGATGACAACGATTTCTTGACCGCGATAAAAGAACCCGTCGCAGGTTGCGCAGGCGGACACGCCAAAGCCCTTGAATGCGTCCTCGGACGGCAGGCCCAGCCATTTTGCCCGCGCACCCGTCGCCAAAATAACGGCATCGGCGGTATATGTTGTGCCGCTATCGCCCGTGGCGGTAAAGGGGCGTTTTGACAGATCCAAATTTGTGATCAGATCCAACGTGATATCACAGCCCATTGCGCGGGCATGCGCTTCCATGTTGACCATTAACTGCGGTCCTTGGATTTCGGTTTCGCCTGGCCAGTTTTCAACTTCGGTTGTTGTCGTCAATTGACCGCCAGGTTCCATCCCTTGGACAAGGATTGGCTCCAACATTGCACGGCTTGCATAGACGCCTGCAGTGTAACCTGCAGGGCCAGATCCGATAATAAGAACTTTGGTGTGGCGTGTTTCTGACATGATGTGTGGCTCTCTTATTTCTTGCTTGGGACAATATATAATGCTGGAATGGCTGGGGTGAAAGGGCATTAATGCGCGGAGTCCTATACGAAATGTTGTTAGAACAATCTTGCTTGGTTGTGAAATATTGTTGCGCAGGGTGGCGGCTGTGCTATAACAACCGCAAAAATGTAGGACCTATTGATATGCCATTAACACGACTAGATCCGATTGATCGCCTGATCCTCGCTGAATTGCAAGCGGATGGCAGGATGACCAATGTTGAATTGGCGCGTCGCGTGGGTATTTCTGCGCCGCCCTGTCTCCGCCGTGTGCGCGCGTTAGAAGAGCAGGGGTACATAAACGGGTACCACGCCCGCGTCGATTCCCGAGCATTGGGATTCGAGGTGCAAGTTTTTGCGATGGTCGGATTGCAAAGCCAAGCCGAGGCTGATCTGCGCGCCTTTGAAGACCGTTGTCAGAATTGGCCTTTGGTACGAGAGTGCCACATGTTGAATGGTGAGGTGGACTTTATGCTAAAATGCGTCGCACCTGACCTTAGCAGTTTTCAAACCTTTTTAACCGAAGAGCTGTTGCGTGCCCCAAATGTGGGGTCGGTCAAGACATCTTTGGTCATTCGGGGCGCAAAAAATGAACCCGGTGTGCCGTTTGATGTGTTGGAACAGCGGCTTGCGCTGAACGCGTAATTATAGGCGAATACACGAAATCAGACGGCCATAGTCCGCCTGATTTTCGTGGACCGATCGGCGATAGGAATAAAACCGCTTTGGGTCTTTATAGGTGCAATGATTGACCCATTCTGCCTGCTTGATGCCCGTGGCGTTCAGCTTTTTTAATCCAAGCCCTGTGAGGTCAAATTGATATTTGCCCTCTGTGACACCTGTTTCGAAAAAGCATGAATCATCGGGATCTTGTCCAACGACTTCGTCATAGAATTCTTGTCCGACTTCGTAGGCATCTTGTGAAATGCAAGGGCCGATCACCGCACGGATATTTGACCGCTCGGCCCCTAAATTGACCATAGCGTCGACGGTATTTTCCAATATCCCCGCTAAGGTTCCCCGCCAGCCTGCGTGGGCGGCGCCGATGACATGGTTCTTGGGGTCGGCGAATAAAACTGGCTGACAATCGGCGGTCAAGACAGACAATGTTACACCCGGAGTGCGGGTAACGATGCCATCCGCTTTAGGGCGTTCTGCCAAGGCGCCGGTGGTGTGCACGACGTCTGCGGAATGAATTTGATGTACGCCTACCAAAGGCGTATCGCCGCCGCCCATCGCGTCTTGAACGCGGGCGCGGTTCATTGCGACGGCCTCGCTTTGATCTGATGACCCTGTTCCGCAGTTCAGTCCACTGAATATCCCTGATGAAGCCCCTCCAAGGCGCGTAAAAAAACCGTGTCGCAGCGGCGCGAGTGTGTCGGACGTGATGATTTCAAGGGTCATGTGGGGAATCCAACAGGGCAAGAGGATGAGGACGGATATATCGCAATTGCTTTGAATAGTTTCCCCATTTCATCGGGGTGGGTCAACCCATCCGTTCTAGCCAGATCCCTTGGGGCGTCATTGCGCTATGTTGGGCCTTATTTTTTGAAACCAGTGCTTCAAAATCAACATGAGCGGTAATGTCAGATGCACCAATATTTTCCAAAATATTTGCGAATTTATGGTCTTTTATTGCCTGTAACGTATCGCCAAAGGACCGCCATGCGCCATAGTCAAAGATGAATGCGGCGCCACCATGGGTTTCGATCAGATCGCTGATCTGCTCGATAATCAAACTTGCCGAGGGGCAAAGTTCAACGATATCGCCATCGCGGGTATCCTTAAGGCGTTCAATCAAATAGGGGTGGCTGACGACACCACCCAAAGCGATGTTCAACTGTCCTTTGGATATCCCGATCATCCGTTCACGCCACAGATCATCAATACGCTGGAATTGTCGAATGGGAAGCGCATCGAAAAATTCGTTTGCCACCAGGAAAACAGGGGTTTGATCCAGGTCCGTGACATCTTCGACCCAGGTGACGTTATACCCCATTAAAGCACGCTGTTGCTCTTCCTTCAGTTTTGCAGAGGCTTCAATCAGTTTGATGTGTGCCGCGCGGTGAAACCCATGAACGGATTTTGTTGCACGTAAAATATCGGCCATCAATGTCCCGCGTCCTGGACCCAATTCGACCAGTTGAAATGATGACGGGCAACCTTGATCGATCCATGTTTGTGCTAAGGCAAGCCCTATCAATTCGCCGAACATCTGTGACACTTCGGGTGCGGTAATGAAATCGCCCTTTTGCCCAAACACGGTTTGTGTGGTGTAGTATCCATATTGTGGATGGAATAGCGCCGTCGTCATGAATTGATTTATCGGCAATGGTCCGGATGCGGCGATTTGCGCGGCCAGCACATCATGCAAAGGGTTCATCTGTGCTCTCCGTTTGGCGACCGAAAGATCAAAAATAGCCCAACCAGGATCATCGGTATCGACAAAATTTGTCCCATGGTAAGCCCTGCTGTCCCAATCTGAAGGGCATAGCCTAATGGGTTTTCAACGCTTTGAAATTGCGCATCAGGTTGGCGAAATAACTCAACGATGGACCGGGCGATCCCATAGCCCGAAAAAAACAATCCCGTCATGGCGCCCGGTTTTTTAAGGCTGTTGGTGCGATAGGCCGCATAGATCAAAACACCGCCCAAAATCAAACCTTCCAACACGGCTTCATACAGCTGAGACGGATGGCGTGCGCACAGGCCAACCGCCTGTCCGCAGGCTTGCGCAGCCTCGCCCGGAAAGATAACGCCCCAAGGTGCGGTTGTCGGTCGCCCCCACAATTCTCCATTGATAAAGTTCGCCACACGCCCCAGGAATAAACCAACAGGTACAGACAGTGCGATCATATCGGCGCCGCTGAGGATTGGGATGTTATGCTTGCGGAAATAAAGCGCAGCGGCGATGACGACGCCCAAAAATCCGCCATGAAAGGACATCCCGCCTTTCCAGACTTGCAAAATTTCGCTGGGAACAGCCAGATAATACGCAGGTTGATAGAACATCACAAATCCCAATCGACCACCAACTATGATGCCAATAATAAGATAGCTGATCAAATCTTCGACCCTGTCTGGCGTCGTCGGGGGGGTGTTATTGGGCCACAGCGTGGTGCGTTTGATGGTCGTGCTTGCAATCCACCACGCGACAAGGATCCCGACGATATAGGCAAGTGCATACCACCGCAGCGCCAGTTCAAAGTCAAAAATCGTAATGGAAACGATAACAGGGTCGATATTTGGAAACTGTATCATATCGGGGTTTCACACTCTTTTTGCTGTTGCTGGGCACGTCGGGCTTGAGACTTTGATCATTTCAATCCATATAAAGCAACACATATGAAATGGAGAGACCCCATGCAAACCCGAAATAAAATGTTAGATGACATTTCGAAATTGATGACCAACGCTATGGGGGTTGCGCAGGGCGCAAAGGACGAAGCTGAAAACGCCATGAAATCGATGATGGATCGATGGTTGGCGGATCGTGATTTCGTTACGCGCGAGGAATTCGACGCCGTTCGGTTGATGGCACAAAAGGCGCGCGAAGAGAACCAGTCGCTGAAAGCGCGGCTTGATGCATTAGAGGCCAAAGAATAATTTCGCATCTTTTGGAATTATTTACGCCATACCCCCTAAATCGGGGTGTGGCGTCTTTATTTTGTGTGTAGCGCATAGTTTTCCACAACTTATTGCGGCTGATGTAAAGATTTCTCTTTACATGGCGGCGTTTTGCCATAACGATATATAGTATAGAATGTGCGGTAATACCCACTTTCTTGAGCAGACACCAACCCATTGGGGATGCTGCCACATCCTCAGGCATGAACGAGAGGTGGGCGCTATGGCATTAAATGACTTCGGTTTAGAAGACGACATTCATCCAATCGACATCGTCGAACATATTGCTGAACATCACGCATGGGATTTTGATCGCATCGAAGAAAATCAGATTGCGATGGCCGTCGAAGGGCAATGGCGCACATATTCGATTACATTAGCATGGTCGGACTTTGACGAAACACTGCGCCTTGTGTGTAGTTTCGAAATGGACCCACCTTTAGAAAAGTTGCCGATTTTGTTCGAGGCCTTGAACGAAGTGAATGACCGGTGCTGGGCGGGGGGCTTTACCTATTGGGCTGAACCAAAGCTGATGGTCTATCGCTACGGGTTGCTTTTGACTGGTGGCAACGTGGCAACGCCAGAGCAGATTGATATGATGATCGCGTCAGCGGTGGTGAACGCGGAACGTTATTATCCCGCCTTTCAATTGGCAATCTACGGAGATCAGGGCGCAAAAGCTGCACTAAACGTAGCCATTGCAGAAGCTTACGGACGCGCGTAACACTGTCCCCAAAAAAGAGGGACACGATGGATTTAACAAAATCACTTGATCGCGGTCTGGTTTTGCTGGGCTGTGGGAAAATGGGATCCGCAATGTTGGCGGGATGGTTGGCGCGCGGTTTGTCGCCCCAAAAGGTTTGGGTGATTGATCCCAATCCGTCAAACTGGGTTATGGAACAAGGCGTGCATGTGAACGCATCTTTGCCCCCCGCACCAGCAATTGTTTTGGTCGCGGTCAAACCACAAATGATGGGCGCAGCGCTGCCGACATTGCAGGCTTTTGGAAACGGCAATACCGTGTTTTTGTCAATTGCGGCAGGCACGCCGATTGCTGCCTTTGAAAATGTACTTGGCGCAAAAACGCCAATTATCCGTGCAATGCCAAACACGCCAGCCGCCATTGGCCGCGGAATTTCTGCGATGATTGGGAATGCCTTGGTGGACGATGCGACGTTAAATCTGGCAGAGCAGTTGTTATCCGCGATTGGCAAAGTCGTACGTCTAGACGTCGAAACGCAAATGGACGCTGTCACAGGCGTGTCTGGATCCGGTCCTGCCTATGTCTTTTACATGATTGATGCGCTTGCGGCCGCAGCGCGTGCGCAGGGGCTGCCGGCGGATTTGGCGATGCAATTGGCGCAGGCCACGGTTGCCGGGGCGGGGGCCTTGGCTGAAGCGTCCAGCGAAAGTGCCGAACAGTTAAGGATTAATGTGACAAGCCCGAATGGGACAACCCAAGCAGGCCTAGAGGTGTTAATGGATCCAACGTCAGGTCTTATGCCATTGATCGATAAAACGGTAAATGCCGCCACCAAGCGGTCAGAGGAATTGGCGAATGGCTGAGATCACCTTTGACGATTTTTTAGCGGTTGATATTCGTGTCGGCACCGTGTTGCGTGCCGAACCATTCCCCCAAGCGCGTAAGCCCGCCATCAAACTTTGGATCGATTTTGGCCCTGAGATTGGTGAAAAAAAATCGTCTGCGCAAATCACGGTGCATTACACGCCTGATGCCATTATCGGACGTAAGGTTATGGCTGTGGTGAATTTCCCTCCACGCCAGATAGGTCCCTTTATGTCCGAAGTTTTGGTGCTGGGATTTTCGGATGAAAACGATGCGATCGTTTTGGCGCGGCCCGATGGTGATGTCCCGAATGGGGCGCGCTTACACTAATTATTGACCAACTGCATCACGCCAATGACGGCGGCATAAGGATACGTAGGTTTCATTGCCGCCGATTTGGATTTGATCACCGTCGATCAATGCTTTACCAGTTTCATCTTGGCGAATGACCATTGTTGCTTTTTTTCCACAATGGCAAATCGTGCGTATTTCACGCATCTCGTCAGCCAGTGCCAACAAGGTTGCGGAACCCGGAAAGAGTTTGCCTTGAAAGTCTACGCGCAAACCATAGCACATGACTGGAACGCCCAAATCATCGACGGCGCGCGCCAATTCCCAAACTTGGTCAGGGGTTAAAAATTGTGCTTCGTCAATAAAGACACAGGCACATGGTCCCTCGACAAGACGGCGTTCAATCTTTGCAAAGATATTTTCATGCGTTGCAAAAGTATCGGCATCCGCGCCAATTCCAATGCGTGACCCGATGCGGCCCTGTCCGACGCGCGTGTCCATTTGCGCCGTCAACAAATAGGTTTCCATCCCGCGTTCACGATAGTTGTGCGATGCCTGCAATAACAAAGTTGTCTTGCCGGCGTTCATCGTCGAATAATGAAAGTATAGTTTAGCCATATCGCGTTAATGGCCTGTGTTGATGTCCATTTCAAGTCAGATTGAACAGGGTGAGACAATCAAATCCAATCGCTGGTATTGCTACGATCAAAAATGCGCTTAACAACACTCTCTCGTCATAACGTTCACGCGACCAAAAGCAATGTCTCACCCTATCACCAGAAAATCTGGTCTTACACTCACCTCAAACGAGGCGATTTATCAATGACATCGAGGATAAAACCCGTTAACGGGAAATAACGGTAAGATTTCCCCTACTTAGGGTTAGGCAAGGAATGCTCATGGATACTGTCGCAAATTATTTGAAAAAACATACAGAAGCCTTGGTCAAAGACGTTGGAATCGAAGCTGCCTGTAAATTAACTGGAAAATCCAAAGCCACTTTGGGGCGATATTATTCAGACAATGATGAACATTATGATCGTTTTATGCCAATTGACGCGGTCGTCGCGTTGGAAAAGGCGGCGAAATATCCACATGTGACTTCTGCTTTGGCAGAACTGCAGGGGATCGGGTTGTCCTATAACGAACGGCGTACCAATACCGAATCGTCTGGTGGTGTAAATACAGATGTGATCGCGCTCAGCCAACGTTTCGCGATGCTGATGTCCGAATACCACCAATCTATCGAGGATGGCGTGATCACCATAAACGAAGCAAAACGGCTTTTGCGTGAAACGCTGGCCTTGCAACAAGTTTTGGTCGAAATGAAGCTGCACCTAGAGGAAGAGACCGTTTGAACCGTGCAGGTATTTGACGCAGTCCTGACCGATCGTGGGTCGAAATATGCGGTGGCGGGGTGTGTGGCTCATACGAAATCGGATGCAGTAGAGGCGATCAAGCAGCTCAAGCGTGATAAAAAATTCGCAAAAGCCACACATAACACATGGGCGTTGTTGTCATCGGCCGAGGGGCCATTGAAGAACGATGACGGAGAGGTCGGCGCAGGCATGGTTATCCTGCGCATGTTAGAGCGCGAAGAGCTAAGCGATCATCTGATCGTCGTCACCCGTTGGTTTGGGGGGACGCATTTGGGGGGCGATCGCTTTCGTCACGTGCAAACCTGTGTGCGGTATTATCTGGATCAGATTTAGAGCCCGTCAAATTCACACAAGACCTGAACGTCCATGCCCATCGCGATCAATTTATCGCGTCCACCCAGCGCGGGCAGATCAACGATAAATGAACATCCCACAATTTCGCCGCCCAAACGTTCGACCAATTTGATGCCCGCCTCGGCCGTCCCGCCTGTTGCCAATAGGTCATCGACCAACAGAATGCGTTCACCTGCTTGGATCGCGTCGTCGTGCAATTCAACGATCGCTTCGCCATATTCCAGTTTATAATCTTGGCTGATTGTGCGACCGGGCAGTTTGCCTTTTTTGCGGATTGGCACAAATCCTGTGCCGAGTTGATGCGCAATCGCGCCGCCAAGGATAAAGCCACGCGCTTCAAGCCCAACGACCTTGTCAATCCGTTGCCCCGCGTAGGGGTGCAGCATTTGATCTATTGCCATGCGAAACCCGCGGGGATCTGCGAACAGCGTGGTCACGTCGCGAAACATGATCCCTTCGTGCGGGAAATCGACGATGGTGC
>RFZH01000088.1 GCA_009920815.1 Paracoccaceae bacterium | reverse complement strand
ACCGCGAAAGGTTGGAATGCCGCTTTCGGCGCTAACCCCTGCACCTGTGATAAACAATGTTTGCATATCTCTTCTCCGCCCAATTCAGGCCAGCATTTTGGTATCACCATCAACCGCAATCGCCTGACCTGAGATACGTCGCCCCGCAGGAGATGCAAGGTACATAATCTGATCGGCAATGTCTTGCGGGGACACATAATCCTTGATCGAAGTATATGAAAATGCCTCGGCCTCAATCTCTTGATAAGACCGCCCCAAACGCTGTGCTTTGGCTGTTAAAACATTTCTTTGCCGTTCGCCTGAAACCAAACCAGGTAAAATTGCGTTAACCCTGATTTTGTCATCACCCAATTCAATTGCCAAAGATTTTGTTAATCCAATGACACCCCATTTGGCCGCGGCATAGGGTGTACGATAGGCAAACCCATGTTTGCCGGCCGCTGATGATAAATTAGCAATACTTGCATCGCCACTCGCCCGCAACGCGGCGATGCAAGACTGGATAAAATAATACTGTGCATTCAGGCAAACATCCAAACAGGCCTGCCAGCTGTCTTGTGGAATATCCTCAATCGGTAATGTTGGTCCCGCGATGCCGGCATTATTTACCAAACAATCCAAACCACCCAATGCGCGAATAGCGTCATCACAAAATTCAGAAACAGCCGTCTTGTTTGCAACATCCACTTGCCGAACGAACAGTTTGGGAAAAGACGCCTTTAGATCACTGACGAAATCGGGGTTAATATCGCATGTGGCGACCTGCGCACCTTGCGCAATAAAACCTTCGACAATGGCACGCCCGATACCCGACCCGCCAGCGGAAACAACTACGCGCTTGTTTTTAATGTCAAAATCCATCTGTGCCTCATGTTAATATTTAACAACCTTTTCCGATTGGATGAACGTTAAATCAAATGTCTTCACGCGTCCATCACAAGGCCGGGCTAAGCGCCTGCACAAGGCATAGCCGGACATTGATGGTCTTTGTCCTGAACAAAGATTGAGAAACATGGCAATGGTGCTTGCCTTTTAACCTCAGACAGACTATGTGGCGCGTGCTAACGTTTTTTCTCTTCGACATTCTGCCTCCGCTAATCCGGTTTCGGTTGATCGACTTGG
Source organism: Paracoccaceae bacterium (assembly GCA_009920815.1). Classification (GTDB taxonomy): domain Bacteria; phylum Pseudomonadota; class Alphaproteobacteria; order Rhodobacterales; family Rhodobacteraceae; genus CAJXSD01. The sequence goes on along the minus strand of RFZH01000088.1, from coordinate 7,574 downwards.
ATCGACTATGCTGGGCTGCATCAATCCAGACTGCAGTATTTTTACTATAAGGAGACACGGAATGGCTACTGGCACCGTGAAATGGTTTAACACCACTAAAGGCTTCGGCTTCATTCAACCTGATCAAGGCAGCAAGGACATCTTCCTTCATATTTCTGCTGTTGAACGCGCAGGCATTACTCGTCTTGACGAAGGCACAAAAGTGACCTTCGACATCGAGCCAGGCCGCGACGGTCGTGAAGCGGCTGCAAACCTAGCGCTTGCATAATTGAGCGCTTCGGAGTGACGTCAAAGACCACACCGACGCAAGAAAAATCTGATCTGGCGCAAACTGCGCCAGACCTTTCCTTGGCAAGTTTTAGCCATAAAAAAACAACAACCCAGCTTGAAAAAACGTCAATCAACGCAAAGCGTTTATTAGATGCTGACGAGCAAGAGCGGATTGACAAAACGGCCCAATTGCGGGCTGCCCGCGCAGAACGCGATGCAAATGATCGGGATAAAAGCTAAAATCAGATCGTTTTGACACAGAACCGATTGGTCTTAGTCCCCCAAACACCTAACCGGATTGACTGATTTTCCGCGTTGGTTCAAACCATGTACTCAAGATTAGAGTAATCCGACCCACAGCAGGCGCAGATTTATTTCCATAATACGTGGCTAAGGTCGTCCATAGTATAGATCGCAACCGATTGGCAGCGCTTGACCGAACCGGTCCTAAATATGAGGCTATAGCCTTGTTTACCTCTTGCATTTTGGCCTAATTTCAAGGTAAGGCCCAGCCCATGTTTACAGTTGCTGCATTATACCACTTCACGCGTTTCGACGACCCCGCCGCTCTTAAGGGGCCGCTTCAAAGCAAATGCGAAGAGCTTGGAATCTATGGCTCTCTTTTGCTTGCGAAAGAGGGGATTAACGGCACCATTTCGGGATCACAGCACGGAATAGACGCGATATTTGCAGCGATTTGGAGCATAAAGAAAGCACTGCAAGCTTGCCGCCATTCCCGCGCATGAAAGTCAAGCTCAAGAAAGAAATCGTAACAATGGGGCAACCCGACGTAGACCCCAAAGCACGCGTTGGTCATTACGTCGAAGCCCATGAATGGAACGAATTGATTTCTGCACCCGATGTCGTCGTGATCGACACGCGCAATGATTATGAAGTGGGCATCGGAACGTTCGAAGGTGCAATCAATCCAAACACTAAAACGTTTCGCGATTTCCCAAAATGGTGGGAAGATAACAAAACACGTTTCCACAACAAACGTGTCGCCATGTTTTGCACAGGCGGTATTCGGTGTGAAAAATCAACGAATTATCTATTGGGCCAAGGTGTTGAGGATGTATATCACCTCAAAGGCGGCATCCTGAAATACCTAGAAGAGGTCCCACAGGAACAAAGCAAATGGGATGGTGACTGTTTTGTTTTTGATGCGCGCGTGTCTGTTGGCCACGGCTTGAAAGAAGGCCCTCATCAACTGTGTTATGCATGTCGCCGCCCAATCCTACCAGAGGATAAAGAGCGTCCAGAATACGAACACGGCGTTGCCTGCCATCAGTGTTCGGGTGAAACGACCGATGACGACAAAAATCGTTTCCGTGAACGCCAAAAACAAATTCATCTGGCACGGGAACGGGGCGAACAGCATATGGTTGGCTACGACGGCAACTAAAGCTTGCCCACAGTTTAAGCCGGGCTAAACGGCTAGTTAACGATGGGCGCTAGGTGTTCAACGAGGGTGCAAACACGTAATGCACATCAGAAAACTTATCTTTCGCAAACACATATAAAAATCGCAGGCCAGATGCGCCAGCAACGGTTGCGTGCTCGGCATTTTCTGGCACGAACAGGGCAGTTCCAGGTGCCATTCGATGTTGTTTTCCTGAGATTGTGACAATTCCCTCGCCCTCAAGCCCCAAATAAACTTCGGCCGCTGAGTGCGAATGCGGAAGTAAATAGTCGTTTGGCCCGAACTCTGCGACGCCGACCACCATAGAAGTGGTTTGTGGCGTTTGATCCGCATCAAAAATTGTGCGCCACCGAACAGTGCCATAGGCAGGGTCAGTCCCCCCCTCCAGCGGGCGTGAATCCCAATCGACCGAAAGGCCCTGCAATGCCAAAAGCCCAGAGGCAATCGAAAGATGTGTTGTGTTATCGCTGATTTCTGTGCTCATAGGATCCTCGCGGCTGTCCCACAGAAATACGTCCATTTGTTGTTTTCATTCGACACTATTCGCGACACGTGTTTGTTTGCACGCGACCCTAAAACAGCAATTAAACACACATTAAAGCGTTTGATCCTGCACATGCGTTAAAATGCGACGCGCAGCATCTTCGACGGGTTTATCAACCATCTTACCGTCAACCGCGACCGCTGCCCCATTTGATGCAGCCAAAGCTGCAAGGACTTTGTGCGCCCATGTCACCTCTTGATCAGATGGGGCAAACGCACGCAGGGTTGGTGCGATCTGTTTGGGATGTATCAAAAGCTTTGCCCCAAATCCAAACTTTTTGGCCAATAGCGTATCGGCAAACACTTGTTCGTCCTCGATGTGAGGCGTCACCCCCTCGATCGGGGCAGCTTTGCCATGTCGCCGTGATCTCAAAACCAGGGTTTGACGCGCAAGAACCAAGCTGTCCCAATCCGTGGAACACCCCAAATCAACGGCCATGTCCAAATGTCCAAACGCAACGCGCGATACGCCAGCGGCGCATAACATTTCGTCCACAGCATCTAGGCCTGCGGCTGTTTCAACCAAGGGCGTGATGTCAATTGGACGACCAATCGCCTGAGCAACTATGTTTATGTCAGCAGCAGTTTCTGCCTTGGCGATCATCACGCCTGCAGCCTGCGTCGCGGCAACCGCACGCAGATCATCATAAAAAAAGCCGGTGCTTGACGGATTGACCCGCACCACGATACGCGACCAATCCAATTGGGCCGCGACAAGTGCTGCCCGCGCGACATCTTTGCCGTCCAATGGGACTGCATCTTCTAGATCAAGAATAATACGATCCGCGCCTGTAGCCAGCGCTTTTTCAAAACGATCTGGTCGATTTGCTGGAACGAACAAATAGGTTACGGGCAAACGCTCTGTCATCGGTTAAATTGTCCGCCCGCCGTCAACTTCCAAGACGGTGCCTGTGATAAACTCTGCTTCGTCAGAGGCAAGATACAAGCAGGCGTTCGCGATGTCTTGGGGCTCTGACATCCGCCCCATCGGGATCGTTGCAATGAATTTAGCACGATTTTCTGGCGTATCTGGCAATCCCATAAAGGATTCGAGCAAAGCAGTTGCACCAATGACAGGGGCAACACAATTCACACGAATTCCATCTGGTGCCAGTTCAACCGCCATCGATTTTGACAAAAGGTTCACAGCTCCCTTTGTTGAATTGTACCACGTCAAACCGGGACGTGGACGGATACCTGCCGTAGATCCGATGTTCAATATAACCCCTGCCCCCTGGGTCCGCATGATTGGCACAACTGCGCGCGACATGTGAAAAATCGACCGCACATTGATGTCATAAAGACGGTCATATTCTTCTTCGGTCACGTCAAGCATGGGTTTGTTGCGATGCGTCCACCCCGCGTTATTGACAACGATATCCAGAGATCCACCATTTTTATGTGCCGCTGACACAGCGTCGTTAATATCACGCGATTTGGTTACATCACCCTGTATCGAAAAACCGCCAAAGTCTGCAGCAACTTTTGCAGCGCCCGCGCCATTAAGATCCATAATTGTCACACATGCGCCTTGGGCGGCAAAGGTGCGTGCAATCGCGGCGCCAAATCCAGAGGCGCCGCCGGTAATAAGTGCAGATTTGCCCTCAAGTCTCATCAGTTTAAATCATCCCAATTTGTTGCTGTAGGCCCAAGTTATCGATTGCCGGCCATTGTTCCGCAATCATACCATTCTCCATACGGAAAAAGTCCAAGACCATAACATCAAATCGTTTGCCCGTTGCTGCATAATCGCCAAACGCGCCGGAATGAACGCCGCGAAAGCGTAGATGCACCAGCACTTTATCACTCTCTGCGATGACCTCTTGTATATCAAGCTCTATTTCAGAGAAGGCGCCCAAAAGCACGTCACCCAATTTCATCACACCATCTGGGCCAATAACCTCAAATGGCAAAGTTGTATCTTGCCGGACATAGGTTGCCGCGACATTTGCATCTAACCAAACACGATCTTGGGTCGCAAAGGCTTTGAAATAGTCGCGTGCGCGTTGTTTATTGGCAGCGATAATGTCGGCTTGATCAATATCTTTCATGGCTTTCCCTTTCTTTTTTACTTATGCGGCGGATTGCGCCGAGGCTGTTACTGGAAGCGTTTCAAACCCAGCACGTGGGAAATGAATATGCAAAACGCCCGTTTCTGGCGTATCTTTGCCCAGTGGACGCTGTCAGGGACGAAATCATCGGACCTGCAGGGCCAACAACATCAACCCGAATGGACAAATTCACCGATCAAATCTTGGGGGCCACTGGCCTAAAAGTTATGATCGGCAAAGCCGAACGTGGGCCCACCGCAATAGACGCAATCAAAGCGCATAAAGCGGCATATCTGATCGCTGTTGGCGGTGCCGCCTATTTGGTGTCAAAAACCATCAAAGACGCAGAGCCTATCGCATTCCAAGACCTTGGGATGGAAGCGATTTATCGCCTGCGTGTTGAGGACATGCCAGTCATGGTCGCCGTCGATACACAGGGAAATTCCGTTCATCAAGCTGGACCAAAACAGTGGCGACGGCCGCTTTCGGCCTAGCTGAAAATTACAGGAGGATTTGAAATGCCGACTTATGTATGTTGGACCCGACCCGGACAATTATTCCAAGAGCAGCAGCAAGACATTGCAACCGCACTCACCAACGCGCATCACGAAATTGCACGTGCGCCACGGTACTTTGTCCAAGTCATCTTTCAGTCGATTGATCAAGGGTCGCATTTCATCGCAGGTGCCCCCGCAGCGCACAATCAGATTTGGGTGCGCGCTGATATTCGGGCGGGCCGCACACCGGAACAAAAGCAAAATCTCATGTTTCGAATTTGCCGCGAACTGGGCGAAATCACGGGGACGCCAAAAGAAAATATCTGGGTTTATATTTCAGACATTCCCGGCCCAAGTGTTCTGGAGTTTGGCCATCTACTGCCAAATCCTGGCGAGGAAGAGAGTTGGTTTCAAAAACTTCCCACAGATTTGCAAGATGAGCTACGAACAAAAGCCTAACACTCTGAATCCCTCATCCATCTGCAGGATGTGACGCGGAAGGCCCTGAACGGTCACCGAGCCAAGCTTAGACGTAATAGGCACGGCCTTTTTTGAAATAGCAGTCTGCTGATCTTTCGCCGGAACGAACAAGCCATGACATGAGCGTGGTATAAAATCTGGTCATTTTGATAATCCTTTATCTGTTGAACCAGAGGTAACACACCGCGATATTTTGAGATAGGCCACCACGCGCATACCCGCTAGTGCTATTGTGCAACCCTTGTTAAGACCACAGTATGCTGCGCGACGATTTCGCGGGAAATAGGCCTATCAGCAACGATTTTTTGTGATATGTAAAGCTTAGCATCTAAAGTAATAAAAGAGAACGGGACAGAATGAAGATTGAGCCATCCATAAACGTTCTAGGCGGAACACTTGAACAATGTTCAGTAAATCCGGTCACAGGATTTTTCCGCGATGGCCATTGCAATACCTGTGCGCAAGATGCCGGCAGCCACACGGTTTGTGCGGTTGTCACGAAAGAATTTTTAGCATTTTCCAAGTATCTAGGAAATGATCTAAGCACGCCTCGACCCGAATTTAACTTTGTCGGATTGAAAGAGGGCGACAGTTGGTGTCTGTGTGCAAGCCGGTTTTTGCAGGCCCATGAAGAAGGCTTTGCACCCAAAATAAAACCGCAATCCACGCATATAAAAGCACTCGAGATCGTGCCGCCAGAGGTGCTTGAGCTTTATTATCTGTGACGGATGCACTGTCGTAAATTATGGCGGTCATTCCCCTGATCCACAGTCCTATTTACGATCTAAATTTACCAGACACCCATAAGGTATCTGGGCGTAAATTTTCTGCGCTTTATTCTGAAATCACGACCGGCGCAATGTCGACACGGTTTGAACCGCACTCACATTGGCCGGCGACGGTAAAAGATTTAACTTTATCACATGATCCAGATTACGTCGCACGGTTTCAGAATAATCTGATGACACGTGCTGAGATGAACAGGATTAATCTACCATGGTCTGTTCAACTGTTAGAGCGCAGTTTTTTGATGCCAAACGGTACATTACACTGTGCAAAACTTGCAATTGAAAACAAAATAGCATGTCACACCGCCGGAGGCGCCCATCATGCACACCATCAGTTCGGATACGGTTTTTGCGTGTTCAACGACCTTGCCTTTACGGCAAAACAGCTAACGCAACAGCGGATTGCGGATCGGGTTTTGATACTGGATTGTGATGTCCACCAAGGGGATGGGACGATCGACATTTGTCAGGGTCACGCTGATATCTTTACCTGTTCGCTTCATGGACAACGCTATGTTGGCCCCAAAAGACAATCGGGATCCCTTGATATTGAGCTGCCAGATGGAACAGAGGATAAAACCTATCTCGACATGCTGTATAAAACGCTGCGCACGATTATGCGCGATTTTGTCCCGAATATTGTGTTGTATGATGCGGGGGTCGACGTTTATTTTGCTGATGCGCTTGGCAAACTTAACATCTCCCTAGACGGCATCAGATACCGCGACAAGCTAGTACTGGATTTTTTTAGAAACAAACAAATACCGGTGGCCACTGTTATCGGCGGAGGCTATAGCAAGGATCCGGCAGAGCTTGTGCAGCGACATCTATCGGTATTTCAAGCTGCGGCTGACATTTACTAGCACCTGTGACCAGCTTTGCATCACAAATACTTTAGGGCACCAAGTGCAATCGCCGCGATTGCCCTGTTTCAGTATTATACAAAACAAGTTCGCCACTGCGTGCGGATTGTTGGGTGATCGCGGTAATGACAACTTGGTGCGTCACCAACAAAACGGGCGCCGTTGAGATGCGCGATATTTCATCCCTCAACATATTCAGCGTGGACTGCCGATCAGCATGACCTTGAAAAAATGAATTCAACCCGTCAAAAGGCGTGACCAATCCCATATCCAGCAATTGCGCTGTTTCAAGACATCGACACCATTTGCTTGACAATATGCGCGAAAAGGCAATGCCAGCCTCACGCATTTGATGGCCAATCGCCACGGCTTGGGCACGCCCTGCACCATCAAGGTTGCGTTGTGTCGAACAGTTTCCAATTTGAAAATTTGCAGGATCCCCAACTCCTGGTGCCAAGGCATGACGCATGAACACCACATTGGCATCGATCTCTTGCATCGCACTGATGAGAGGGTGAACCGTATTCGCAACACTTACGTTGGCGAGCAAACAGAACAAAGCAGTTATCAAACGGATCATGAATGTTCCCTTGGTGTGGTGCATACTGCGCTACTGTAAATTGTGCCACACTTATAGACAATTCTGCACGTAAAATGAA
>RFZH01000087.1 GCA_009920815.1 Paracoccaceae bacterium | reverse complement strand
AGTTGCTTATGCAGCAGCCTTGTCCTCGATTGTGGACAGGATGCTTGCGATGTTCGAAGCAGGTGCGCCAATTGCGCCAGCGATGTTCGAAGCAGGTGCCGCAATACAGCCCACGATAGACGCAATAAGCTCTTCGCGAGATGGCATTTTAGACACGGCTTCAACACCGGCAGCATTCAGAGCGTTTTCACCCATTGCACCGCCAAGAATTTCGAACTTTTGGTTCGCCTTGGCGTAATCCATTGCAACTTTTGCAGCCGCGACTGGATCTTCTGAATAGGTAAGAACAGTCATCCCTGACAGCAAGCCTGTGATGCTTTCGCATGGCTTACCCTCTAGGGCGATTTTGGCGAGCCTGTTTTTGGCAACGCGAACTGCACAACCGGCCTCACGGGCACGGGCGCGCAAATCTTGCATATTTGCAACTGTCAGACCTGCGTAATGGGCTACGACCACAACGCCAGAGCTTTCAAAGATATGGCCGAGTTCTTCGACCACTTGTTCTTTTTGTGCTCTATCCACAGTTTCACTCCAATTTTGGGGATCTCTCCCCGGCTCATGTTTGCCCCTTGCGGGGCGTTCGGGGTCCAGTGATAGCGACCCGAGACCAAAACCACCCGAAGGCATAGCCTTGCAAGCGACTGTAACTCGGCTCCCATCTCAGGAAGGAATTATGGGTTTCCCCACCCTCCGTCTCGGACGAAATAGGAACAGCGCGACGAATCGCGCTGTGTCCATGTGTGGTGCTTTACGGGATTTACGGGGAAATGCCAAGGGGCAATGACCAGATTGATGCAGTAGTCACGTAATCCCATTCTCGTCGTCGGTAAAAAACGGCGGCGCGTGCCCGCGATGTGGGCGCAGGCGCAGCCGTTTTCTAGCCAAAACGGCACCTGTTACAAACAAAAAAGGGCGCCAAACAGGCGCCCTTTGTAAATGTCTTTGGCAGATTACTGCGCGTTTGCGCTGTCTACGCTGACGGTCACGCCTGGGCCCATTGAGGACGACAGTGTGATGCCTTTCATGTATGCGCCTTTGGCACCTGTTGGTTTTGCTTTTGCAACCGCATCAACGAATGCGCGGATGTTTTCAACCAATTTGGCTTCGTCAAAAGATGCCTTGCCAACGCCTGCGTGCACAACGCCGCCTTTTTCAGCTTTGAACTGAACTTCGCCGCCTTTTGCCGCTGCAACTGCTGTTGCAACATCAGGTGTTACTGTGCCAACTTTTGGGTTTGGCATCAGGTTGCGTGGGCCCAAGATTTTACCCAAGCGACCAACAACCGGCATCATATCTGGTGTCGCGATGCAGCGATCGAATTCGATTTTGCCACCCAAGATGGTTTCCATCAGATCTTCTGCGCCAACGATGTCTGCGCCAGCTGCTTTCGCCTCATCCGCTTTTGCGTCGCGTGCGAATACCGCAACACGAACCGTTTTACCGGTTCCGTTTGGCAAACCAACAACGCCACGAACCATTTGGTCAGCGTGACGTGTGTCAACACCAAGGTTCATCGCGATTTCGATGGTTTCGTCAAATTTGGCAGTCGCGTTCGCTTTGACCAATGCAACAGCTGCCTCTACGGTCAAGTTTTCTTGGCCTTTGAATGCTTCACGCGCTGCGCGTGTACGTTTACCTAGCTTTGCCATCTTACTTCACCTCGATACCGCAAGAACGGGCAGAGCCCAGAATGATTTGCATTGCGGAACCGCGTGGGCGGTTACGTTTGCCAACAGGTTTCAAACCAGCCGCTTTTTTCAGGTAATAAGACGCAGGGGGCGTCTTGATTTCCATCGCGAATGATTTGTCTTGGTAATAGCTGATCACGGTTGGGCATGGTGCGCCTGGCTCCATGTCTGCAGTTTTCGCGTTGAACGCTTTACAGAATTCCATGATGTTGATGCCGCGTTGACCCAATGCTGGACCGACGGGTGGGGATGGGTTTGCTTGACCTGCTTTAATTTGCAGCTTCAGCGTACCTACTAGCTTCTTGGCCATGTGACCTTTTCCTTTTTTCCAACGCCCCGCCGACGCGTCATCGGGGCAACTCAGTTGTGTGGTCCGCCTTTGACGCCGCGGCGCCAAATGCTCCCACAGTTTTCACATCAGGCTTGTTTCGAAACCTGTGTAAATTCCAATTCGACCGGTGTTTCACGGCCAAAGATAGATACGGCGACTTTCAGGCGCTGATGATCATCATCCACCTGTTCGATCATGCCATCAAACCCTTCGAACGGACCATCGTTGACCTTGACACGTTCGCCAATCTCAAAGCTGATCAATGTACGCGGTGCGTCTTCGCCTTCTTGAACACGATTCAAGATCTGGTTCACTTCGGCGTCGCGCATTGGCATTGGGCGACCTTGTGGGCCCAAGAAACCAGTCACACGGTTGATCGAGCTGATCAGGTGATACCCGCGATCTGACATTTCCATACGCACCAATACGTAACCAGGCATAAAGCGACGTTCGGTCGTGACCTTTTTACCGCGACGCACCTCGATGACTTCTTCGGTCGGAACCAACACTTCTTCGATCTGCTCTTCTAGACCAGCTTCGACAACGGCTGTTCTGATTTGCTCGGCGATTTTCTTTTCGAAATTCGAAAGAACGCTAACCGAATACCAACGCTTTGCCATTGTATTTTCGTTCCTTTTGTTGGCGGACTGGACCGCTGTGTTCGTTTGCAAAGTTCAATACAAAATCTGACGCGTCACGAATCGCAACGCGCCTGATGAACTCTTTGGATGGCTGGCTACGGCAGTTGTGCGGGAAATTCAAGTGCTGGTTTGGATAAATATTGATGACTGCCCGCATTGACATATGCGCAATTTAATCTGGCACAACCGACCCAAAATTATCTTATTGAATATATAAAAGGGTTAATATATCGATTTTTACTATTTTTTTGTATCGATGTGCCACTGCCCCACAATTCAGGAGACATCCATGAAGAAAATCGCACTAATTCTTTGCCTCGCGTTCTCGTCAGCCACGGGCTTGGTTTTGCCAAGCATAGCTGTAGCTCTCGATACTGACGAGTCATAAATTGCGCCGCCCCGACCTACTGGGTTGGGGCGGCCATACGAACTTTTGAGGTTACAGTTAGTTTTCCTAACTCCAAAAACCTATGCTCTATTGCCACCACAATTTCACCCTCAATGGAACCTGCGGTGAATGATCCGAACATTTAAGCCAAGTGTCGCCCTGATTGACCTGGAAAGGGTAATTATTGAGCTCATGAAGCCCAGAAAAGACTTGGAAACCGAATTTCTCAGCACAAGCAGTATCCGAAAATTGAAGCTCATAACTTCTGAAAGCTGCGGGAAATGATGTTTCTTCGAGCCATTGATCAATGGCTTTATTCTTTTTGGCCTTTATGGTTACATTAATTTTGTACTCATATGTATCCCCTTTTCGTAGCTTTTTGTTCGGCAGCAAGGAGAATAAACTGCGACCGTCTTGCTCAATCGGGCCAATTACATCGTGATTTTCCACACAAGCAGAAAATTTGCAATCCGGTCGCAATAGCGTGAAGATAAATTTATCTATTTCTTCTGCCATGACTGTCAAATTTATTCGTGTAGAAACAACAATTTCTTGGGTCGGATGAACCACATTAACTCTGCATTCAGCAGAATTTATAAAACGGTCCATTTGGTAGCCCCCAACACCAAAGTAGGTTTGATATTCAGACAAACGAGAGAATCCGTCTCGGACATTTAGCACTTCAAATTTCTTCAAAACATTGCGGACATGAATTTTTACCGTCTCCGTGGAAATGCCAATTTTACTCGCGATCTCAGTTCGCGTTGCACCAGCCAACAGTGACGGCAAAATCTTTTTTTCTCGGGCGGAAAGATTAGGAGGATGCAGCAAATTTCTCTAAAGCCTCCGAAGCTGAAACACGGACTCTAACATAATAGCGGCGCTAGTCGGTCATCGACGGATCAACATCGGTCAAGCCTCCAATACTTGACTCACCGCGCCATACCCGCTCAGGGGCAGTCAACTCCCCCGCTAGGGTTATAGACATAGATTTGCGATCTTTGCGTCGCAAAACAACGCATTTTTATATTTTGTGTCAAAATGGGAGTTATCGATGGCGCATAAAAAATGCCCCAGCAGAGGGGCATCAATGTTCCGACCGAACTATTGTGTGGCTTAGCCGAACATGCCAAGGATCGTTTGCAATCCGAAACGAATAATCACGTCAACCAATCCAAAAAACAATGCGGCCAATGCAGCCATTGCAAACACCATGACAGTCGTTAACAAAACCTCACGCCGCGTCGGCCAAACGACCTTGGACACTTCTGAACGGACTTGTTGAATGAACTGAATTGGATTCGTCGTTGACATGTCTAATACCTTTTTAGTTAACCAGCCACGTAACAACCTTTGACGCACAATTCAAGGGGCAAGTGTCGCATTGTCGCCCCACGCTTGTTCGATTACATTCGCTCTCAAAGGAGAAGACATGCCCACACGGATTTTGTACAATGCGCAGTGCCCGATTTGTAACGCAGAGATTTGCCATTATCGAGAGTATGCCGAAAAACGCGGAATCGTATTTGGCTTTGATGATCTGATGCAAGTCGATCCGATTGCCTACGGCGTAACCCAAGACCAGGCTGCGCGGCGTTTGCATATCTTGCACGAGGATCGCGTGTTGTCTGGGATGGATGCGTTTCGTGTCATCTGGCAACAGATGCCGCGCTATCGATGGTTGGGACGCATTACCGGATTGCCGTTGGTCAAACAGATTGCAAACGCAGTATATGACCATGTCCTTGCGCCGGTGTTATATGCCAGCCACAAACGACGCATTGCACGGCAAGCGCGAGGCGATTGACCCTTAAACCCGCAAAACCGCGCCAGGATTCATGATGCCGTTTGGATCAAAACTGGCTTTTATTGCGCGCATCATCGCCAACTTGGTCGGATCGCCATAACGTTCAAGATCCGCCACTTTCAGGCGCCCTACCCCATGCTCTGCGCTAAACGATCCTTGCATTGAGACCACCAAATCATGAACACAGTTTTGAACGTCATTGATCATATGTCGATAGGCTGATTTGCTTTCACCCTTTGGGGGGAAAACATTGTAATGGAGGTTACCATCCCCCAAATGCCCAAAGCAATTGATCCTGAAATCGCCTAATTTTGCAATGTACGTCGGAGCAATTGCGATAAATTCCGATATAGCGGAAAGTGGCAATGAAATGTCATGGCTGCTGATGGATCCAATGATCCGGTTCGCCTGAGGGATATTTTCACGAATAGCCCAAAGATCATTACGCTGGCCTGCGGATTGCGCGATCACGCCATCGTAAACAAGGCCCCGATCAAGCGCCTCTTGAAACACGTCCTCTATGGCCTGAGCGGCAGCATTCGCTCTGCTGACGCCCAGTTCGATCAAGACCATCCACTGTGGTTTTTGCGCAAAAGGTTGCCGGATGTGTGGTAGGGCTTCCTCTAAAAAGACAAGCCCCGATTCACCAATCAACTCAAACGCACTGACGGCTTCGGCAACGTGGCTACGGGCAAGGGACAAAAGCCCAAGTGCCGCGTCGGGCGATGGCACGCACAACAATGCCGTTGCCACATCGCGGGGCCGCGGGGCCAATTTCAATGCCGCAGCAGTAATCACACCCAAAGTGCCTTCGGACCCGATCATCAGATTACGCAGATCATAGCCCGTGTTATCTTTGCGTAGTCGTGTCAAACCATTCCAAATGGCCCCATTCGGCAAAACCACCTCAAGCCCCAAACACAAATCGCGTGTATTTCCATAGCGCAACACGTTAACGCCGCCAGCATTGGTGGCCAAATTACCCCCGATCCGCGCTGATCCTTCAGACGCGAGTGACAGAGGAAACAAACGGTCCTCAGCCTCAGCTGCCGCTTGGATTTCAGCCAAAATCGCACCAGCATCTGCGACCAATACGTTTTCGTGCGGATATACTGCACGAATTTTATTCATCCGTTCCAGCGAAAGAATGACGGGCACCGGACCGCTTTCCATGATTTGGCCGCTGACCAATCCCGTCCCCCCCGCATAGGGAATGACGCCGACGCGGTGATCATTACAAAGTCGCAACAGGTCCGAAACCTGTTCAACGGTTTCTGGGCGCACAAGGATTTGTCCAATGCCCGACCATTTCCCACGCGGTTCTTCAAGGTAGGCGTCCGTGACAGAACCAATAACGTTTTCAGGTAAGTGCTCTTTTAAAACTTGTAAAAAGGCGTCATTGGCGGGCTGTAACATCGGATCTCCTAGGCCATTCCAACGTTGCTACGTCCGCGGCGGTCTGCACGCAACAAAGAATATAGAACATGCGTACGCCAACGCCCGTTGATCTGTAGGTAAGCCTGTGCCACGCCTTCATATTTGAAACCGTTTTTTTCAAGTGTCGCGCGGGACGGCACATTTTCAGGCAGGCATCCCGCTTCGATCCGGCTAAGATCCATTTTCACGAATGCATGATGCACCATGGCTTGGATCGCCTCGCTCATATAGCCTTGTCGCGCGAAAGGTGCACCGATCCAATACCCCAGATTAGCAGTTTGTGATGGGCCGCGACGGATCAGAGAAAACGTAATTGCCCCGATAACACGATTTTGCGTGCGTTCAATCATGAACATTGGTAATTCGGTTTCCGTATTGATACAGCGCTGCGCCCAGTAAACGCGATTGGCAAAGGATTTGCGCGACAGATGATCAGGCGCCCAGGTTGGTTCCCAAGGGGTCAAAAATTCACGCGACTGCAAACGCAGATTTGCCCAGTCCCGAAAATCTGTATGCGCGGGCGGGCGCAAGATCAGACGTTCAGTGTCCAGACGAATTTTGCGTTTGAATAAAAGCATCACGCCGCTCTTTGATTTTCCAGTTCATCCAATGTTGGGGCTGATGAAATAGGCCCATAGATTGCTGACGCCATTTTTGCAGTTGTTGCGACCTGTTCAGCGTAGGCTTTGACAGAGGTCAGATCAACCGCATCAATTTTTTCAACAGCCTCCGATAGATCAGGGACATAGCCCCACACTTGCACCATGCGCGCCAAACGTTCGGCGCGATTTGAAGCGCTTTCCAGCCCCATCAACATACCCGCTTTCATCTGGGCACGCGCACGATCCACTTCGGCTTGGGTCATGTCATCGGCGGCACGTTTGAATTCGTCAATCGTCAAACGCGATAGGCCTGCAATTTGGTCACCCGCTGTCCCTGCATAGATTGTCGTCATGCCCGTGTCGACATAGGCCCCGGTTTGCGCAAAGATCGAATAACACAAACCGCGCTTTTCACGGGCCTCTTGGAACAAACGCGAAGACATCCCACCGCCCAAAGTAATGGAATAGACTTGGGCCGTGTAAATATCGTCGCTCTTGTAACTTGGGCTTTCAAACGCCAAGGCAAAATGCGCCTGTTCTAATGTCTTTTCATTGCGGTATTCCCCGCGTGAAAATTTGGCGATTGTTTCAAGTTGTGGCGTCACATCGGGCGATAAATCTTGAAACGCTTGGGTTACCAAGGATAACAGCGCATCATGATCAATTCCACCCGCCGCCGCCAAGATCATGCGCTGAGGTTGATATTGTGCAGACACAAAAGACGTGAGGTCGTCACGGTCAAAGCGTTTGATATTGTCAGCAGGACCGAGGATCGAGCGGCCAATAGATTGATCTGGATACGCCGTTTCTTGCAACCAATCAAAAATGATGTCATCCGGCGTGTCCAAAGTTTGGCCGATCTCTTGCAGGATAACGCCACGTTCCACCTCGATCTCGCGGGGATCAAAGACAGAGTTACGCAGGATGTCCGACAAAATATCAACAGCCAGAGGAACATCATTGTTCAACACACGAACATAGTATGCCGTGGTTTCGCGCGATGTATAGGCGTTGATATAGCCACCCACATCTTCGATTTGCTCTGCAATTTGTAACGCGCTGCGGGTTGTTGTCCCCTTAAACGCCATATGCTCAAGAAAATGCGCGATACCGTTTTGCTGAACGGTTTCATGACGACCGCCCGCAGAAACCCAGACACCGATTGAAGCCGATTGCAGCCCAGGCATGTGTTCGGTGACAACGCGCATTCCGTTAGGAAGGGTATGA
Source organism: Paracoccaceae bacterium (assembly GCA_009920815.1). Classification (GTDB taxonomy): domain Bacteria; phylum Pseudomonadota; class Alphaproteobacteria; order Rhodobacterales; family Rhodobacteraceae; genus CAJXSD01. Next base: position 582 of record RFZH01000087.1, on the reverse strand, counting down.
AGCTGTATGCTCACTTTTAGATCCGTTCTTGAACTATTTGTTTCAACGCATGCAAATCATTTGCCACCCGCGTCACGCGCTCAGGTCGCTCAAACAGATCGGCCATACGCGCGGGCAATTCAGGGCGTTCGCCTGTCGCGGCATGGACCGCGTCAGGAAACTTTGCAGGATGGGCCGTTGCCAATGTGATCATTGGAACATTTGGATCACGCTGTGCGTCAGCTACGCGCACACCAATCGCAGAATGAGGGCACAAAAGCTCTGCCCGTGTTGCAAAGGAATGCGTGATTTCGGTGCTTGTTTCTTGTTCAGACACACGGCCGCTGTCAAACTGCGCACGCAAATTGTCTAGCACCCCTTGTGAAAGGGTAAAGCCACCTTTGGTTTTCAACTCGTCCATCAATGCCGCAACGGCCGCACCTTCACGATCATAGGCATCAAACAAAGCACGTTCGAAATTTGAGCTGATTTGAATGTCCATGGACGGGCTAATCGATGGCACAACCGTATCCATCCGGTATTCACCCGTTGTCAAACACCGATGCAAAATATCGTTTTGGTTGGTTGCCACAACCAAACGAT